>CAYGPA010000198.1:0-9300 GCA_964351535.1 uncultured Planctomycetaceae bacterium | reverse complement strand
GCCGGTGGCCACTCCCTCGGACACCTGTCCTGCGAGGGGTACTCGGCCCGGAGCCGCTCCGGCCAGCAAGAGGACGGCGGCCAGCAGCTTCACGGGAAGACGGGTCCTCGGCGGTCGTTTCATGGTCTGTTCCTCGGAAGGACGGTGTCGCGGGGTCGCCGCGTGGCGCGCGCGGTGGGTCCGGACGAGCAAGTTCCGGACCGTGCCAGCATCGCCCGACGCCCCCTCCATCCCGGGTAAGTCCAGGGTAGCCCCTGCGCTCCGACACGTCCCCCGTCCGAAGATCCTCCCATGCGCGCGGTTCTCGTGGTCCTGGTCCTGCTCCTCGCCTCCTCGGGGGGCTTCCTCGCGTGCCGGCACTTCGCGCCGGCCGAGACGAAGATCCAGCGGCGCCTGCAGACCATGGCCGAGGGATTCAACGACACGCGCCTGGCGCCCTGCATGGCGGCGCTGGCGGAGACCTACCGCGACACGTCCACGGGCGCCGACCGCGAATGGATCCGCGAGGGGCTCATGTACTCCTTCTTTCGCGAGCAGGACCCCGCAACGAGGAAGTTCCGCTGGCGCGTCGAGATCCCTCCGCAGCACGTGCGCATCGCCGTCGACCCCGAGCGCGGCGTGAGCGCCACGGCGGAGTTTGTCGCGCACTTCCACGAGCGAACGGGAGTCGAGGAGCAGCTCGCCTGGAGCGTGCGCATCACGGCCAAGCTCGAGGAGACGAGCGACGGCTGGCGCATCACCGAGACCCGTCACGAGACGGTCTCGGGCGAGAAGTGGTGGCGTTAGCGCGGATCCCTCACCGCGCCGCGGCGCGGTGAGGGATCCGCGCTAGCTGCCCTGACGGCGACACGGAGTCGCGCGACTCCGTGTCGCCGTCAGGGCAGGCGCGGCACCTCGACCTCGGTGACCGGACCCAGCAGCGCCTCCTCCATGAAGCGCACGACGTCCTGCTTCTCCTGGTCGGTGAGGTTCAGCGGGAACATCTTCTCGGAGAGCTGCGAGTTCTTCACGCCGCCCTGGTCGTAGTGCTCCACGACCTCCATCAGCGTCGCCATGCTGCCGTCGTGCATGTAGGGCGCGGTCAGCGTGATGTTGCGCAGGCTGGGCGTCTTGAACTTGCCCTTGTCGGCTTCCTCGCCCGTCCGGTCGAAGAGACCGAGGTCGGGCTTCGCGAGGTCGATGCCGACTCCGAGGTTGTGGAAGTCCTCGTCGGTCAGGTCTTGGCCGACGTGGCACTGGCTGCAGCTCGCCTTGCCGAAGAAGAGCTCGCGCCCGCGCTCGGCGGGGGGGCTCATGCGGTGCTCCGCCTCGAGGTCGAGCGCGCGGTTCACCTTGGCCACGAACTCGGGGTCCTCGTCGTCCTCGAGCTCCAGGTCGAAGAACGGCAGCGCGGCCTCGTAGTAGTCGTTCTTGTTGCCGCCCGAGAGGATCGTGCGCTCGAACGCCGCGATCGCCTTGGCGATCCGGTCGTCGGTCGCCGGACCGCCGAACACGGCCTCGAACTGCAGCGCGTAGCCCGGAATGCCGCGAATCACCTCCGTGGCGCGCTCCATCGAGAAGGCCATCTCGACCGGGTTGCCGACGGGGCCGACCGCCTGCTCTTCCAGCGAGGCCGCTCGCCCGTCCCAGAACTGCGTCTTGCCCAGGATGCGGTTCACGACGGTCGGTGCGCTGCGCCCGCCCTTGGCGCCGTTGACCCCCGTCGAGACCGGCGCGTTGTCCGTCCAGCCGCGCGCGGGATCGTGGCACGTCGCGCAGGAGACCGTCCCGTCGCTCGAGAGGCGCTTGTCGAAAAACAGCTGACGGCCCAGCTCGACCTTCGCGCGCGTCAGGGGGTTGTCGGCCGGGATGTGCATCGCGAGGTCCGCGGTGATGCCCAGCGGGCGCGCGGGGACAAACGGTTCGTGGACACCTTCCTCGTCGAGCCAGCGGCGGATCTCCTCGACGGGAAGCGTCCCCGGCTCGGCGCGGTCGTCGCTTCGTCCGGTGACTTGACCTTGGGTGAGGATGAGCGGCAGGGAAACCGTGCCGAGCAAGAACCATTGCATTCGTGTAATCATCCGTGTGCGTCCTTCGTTCGAGAGCGAGGTAGGCTATCCGCGCTCCCCATGGGCTCGACGACTCCCCCCCTTGAAGATTCCGTAATGGCAGTGCGAAGAACTCACGCGCTGTGGGCTCCCTTCCTGCTCGCGCTCGCGCCGCTCGCTTTCCTCACCGCGAAGTACTTCTTCGTCTGCGACGACGCGTTCATCTCGTTCCGCTATGCGCGCAACCTCGCGAGCGGCGCGGGGCTCTGCTTCAACCCCGGCGAGGCGCCGCCGGTCGAGGGTTACTCCAACCTCCTCTGGGTGCTCGTCCTCGCGGTCGTGGAGCTCTGCGGCGGCGCCCCGAACGTGTGGGCCCCGGCGCTCTCCGCCCTGTGCGCCGCGCTGCTCCTGTGGCTCGTCCTGCGCTTCGTGCGCGACCGCCTCCACGCCGACCTCGTGCAGAGCGCGGCCGTCGGGCTGTTCCTCGGAACGCTGCCGGCGATGGGGCTGTGGGCGACCAGCGGGCTCGCCTCGATGCCCCTGGCGCTGTTCGTCTTCGCCTGCTTCGAGCGCCTGACGGGCTCGTCGCGGCCGCGCGGCGTCTCGGCCGGGGTGTTCGCGGTCCTCGCCACGACGATCCGCGCGGACGGGGTCGCGTGGGTCGCGATGGTCGTCGTCGCGGCCTTCGTCACCGCCCCCGCGGAGCGCCGGCGCGAGCTCTTGCGCCGCGGCCTGTTCCCGGTGGTCGCGCTGACGGCCGTCGCGTTCCTCTCCCAGGAGGCGTTCCGCCTGGTCTACTTCGGCGAGTCCGTGCCGAACACCGCGAAGGCCAAGATCGGCCTCAGCGCCGAGGGGCTCCAGCGCGGCGCGCTCTACTCGCTCTCCTGGCTCCTCTTCCTGCCGTCCATCCCGCTGGCCGTCGCGGCCGCGGTGATCGGGCGCGGGCTGCCGCGCGAGGTGCTTTGGAGCAGCCTCGCGATCGTGGCCGGCGGCCTCGCCTACGCGACCCTCGTGGGCGGGGACTTCATGCCGCTCGGGCGCTTCCTCGTCCCGGCCCTGCCGTTCGCGGCGCTGTTCGTCGCCGGCGCCTGGCGGGCCGGAAGCGGCGGCCTGCGGCTCGGTCCGCTCGCATTCGTGGCCGCGGCGCTGGCCCTGAACGTCGCAGCCGCCCGCGACCGCAACGTCGTCCCCGACCCGGTGCTGCGCGCCGCGCACTTCCGCCTCGACCGCACGTGGATGACGGAGCTCAGCCGCTGGCGCGAGATGCGTCGGAGCACCGAGCGGCACACGCTCTGCGGGCGCGCGCTCGCGACCTTCGTGCGCCCGGGCGAGTCGATCGTCCTCGGTGCGATCGGCGCGATCGGCTACTACTCGGACTTGCGCGTCTTCGACGTGCACGGTCTGGTCAGCCCGCGCGTCCTGGACGCAACGACGCCGCTCCCCCACCACTCGCCGGGCCACGACTTCGAGGTCTCCGCGAGGTTCTTCCTCGACCGCGACCCGACCTACTTCGACGCGTGGATCGGGCGGCCCGGCGGGAAGATCCCGAAGCGGGCCGCGGAGATGCTCGAGGCCGGGTTCGGCGTGCTGGAGAGCCACGCGCTCGGCGAGCAGCCGGACGACGACCGGCTGTTCGTCGTCCGCAACCGCTCCGCGGGCGTCAGCGCTCCAGCCAGTCGAGGCTCGGGCCCGCGGGGATCCTGAGGACCTCGAACAGGGCCGCGATGAGCTCCCCCTCGTCCCCGGCGCGGTGCGGGCTGAGGAACTCCCACACCGGCTCGCCCGCGGAGTCGACCTCGAGGGCGCGACCGTTGCACGTCTCCGTGATCAGCGTGTTGCCGTTCGGCAGGCGCTCCACCGTGCCGCAGTAGATGGAGTAGAAGCTCTCCGGCGGGTCGCCGCGGTAAGCCCAGCGCTCCGCGCCGGTCACGGGGTCGATCGCCAGCACCTGCGAGTTCGACCGGTACCCGGAGTTGTCGAACAGCAGCAGGCTGCCGTCCTCGAGCACGGTCGGATGGTGCTGCGCGCGCCACTCGCCCTTCAGGGCCCACACCGCGCGCCGCGCGTCGAGGTCCAGCACGGCGAGCGCGTCGTTGTGACGCATCGAGATCAACACGTTGCCGGCGCGGAACGCGGGGACGCGGTCGGCGAGTCGGCCGTCCAGCACCTCGAGCGAGTTCGTGTGCAGGATGTCGCCCTTCTTCTTGGGCGCCGCGCGCAGCAGGTCGCGGAACTCCGAGTCCTCGAGGCACGCGTACACCGACACCTCGCGCAACACCTCGCCCGCGGGCGACAGCACGGTGACGAAGTCCTCCAGCACGGGCTCGTCCGCGTTCCAGCGCTCGGCGAGGTGCGCGCGGCGCGACAGGACGTAGATCGACCCGTCGGCCTGGACCTCGAGGTCGTGATGCGCGCCGCCCGGGAAGTACCAGAGCGGCTGCGAGTCGCGGTCGACGCGGACCAGCCCGAGCCCCTCGTAGATCGCGAGCAGCCCGCCGTCCGGCAGCAGCGCGACGCGCCGCCACGCGTTGGTCTTGTGGATGTCGTCGCTCGGCTGCGCGCCGGGCACGTCGGCGTAGGGCAGCGACCACGTGTGCAGCACCTGCCCCTCCATGTCCGTCAGATGCGCCTCGGGCGCGTGCCCGGAGCAGTAGAGGTTCAGGCCCTCGAAGGCCCGCGCGGGGTCGTGGAGCACGACGCCCGCGGCGTCCGGCGCCTCCTCGTAGCCGCCGGCGTAGCCCACGGCCTCGAGCTCGCGGATGGATGCGTCGAGCCGCCGGCGCGCCGGCGCGAACAGGCCCGGCGTCTCGCGGTCCCACTCGACCGACTCCCCGGCCCCGCCGCCGCCCTCCTCCGCACAGGCGAGGAGGAGCAGGAGGGCCAGCGACGCTCCGCGGGCGAAGCTCGGGCTCGCCCGCGGCCTGGTCGCGGCTCTCTCGGCCCGAATCTCGTCGTGCGAACGCATGCGTGGCGAATGGTACCGGATGGTGTGTCTCCGGGCGGCCGCGGCGCGCCGGGGGGCCCGCGATTCCGCTCCGCGCTTGCCCGCTTCCCGGTTCCGCCTGTAGGATCCCGCGCCGCGGAGAGGTGGCAGAGTGGCCGAATGCGCCACATTGCTAATGTGGTGACTCCTCACGGGGTCCGCGGGTTCGAATCCCGCCCTCTCCGCCATCCCCCTGCCGTCTCCGTGCGCAACCCGGCCCCCGTCCCGTCTCCGAGGCCTCCTCGGACACGCGCGCGCCGGCTCGCCCGTCCCGGCTCCACCCGTGCTCAGGTCCTCGTCGGCGTGCTGCTGGCCGCGGGTCTCGGCGCCGGCTGCGCCTCGCGCCGCGAGCTGATCGTCACGTCGACGCCGCCCGGCGCGATCGTGCGCGTCGGCGACGAGATCGTCGGCGCGACGCCGCTGCGCCACAGGTTCCTGCACTACGGCCAGGTGCGCGTGACGCTGTACGAGGAGAGCCACCTGACCTACTCCAAGGTCCTCGAGCTCGAGCCGCCGTGGTACGGCCGCGCGCTGATCGACGTCGTCTCCGACCTCTTCCCGTGGCGCGACCAGCACCTGCTGCACGTCCGCCTGCAGCCGCTGACGCACGCCGTCGTGGCGGGGGAGGTGGAGTCGATCCTCGAGCGCGCGGACGCCCTGCGCAGCGCGGGGCCCGAGGGTCCGGACGCCCTGCCCGAACGGCGCACCGTTCCCCTGCCCGCGGACGCGTCCCCGACGGTCCCTCCTGCCGAGCCGTCCAACGAGGAGACCCCAGAGGAGGAGACGCCCGGCAAGTCTCCCGCCTCGACCGAGGACCCCCCCACCGCGAACCGCCCATGAACGCGCACGGCTCGCTCGCCGGGCGGCGCGTGACCGTCATGGGGCTCGGACTGTTCGGCGGCGGCGCGGCGGTCGTGCGCTACCTGGCCGCCCGCGGAGCGCGCGTGACCGCGACGGACCTGCGCGGCGCGGACGAGCTCGCGGAGTGCCTGGCGCAGATCGAGGGTGCGGGCGCGCGCCTGGTCCTCGGCGAACACCGCGCGCAGGACTTCGCGGAGGCGGACCTCGTGGTCGCCAACCCGGCCGTCGCGCCCGGCTCGCGCTTCTTGCAGCTCGCGCGGACCTCGGGGGTGCCGGTGACGTCGGAGACGGCGCTGTTCCTCGAAATCTGCCCCGCGCGCGTGGCCGCGGTCACGGGCACGCAGGGCAAGAGCTCGACGTGCCGCATCCTCGCCACGCTGCTGGAGGAGAGCGGCCTGCGCACCCACCTGGGCGGCAACATCGGCGTCCCGCTGCTGGAGCGCGCCGAGGACATGGCGCCCGAGGACGTCGTCGTGCTCGAGCTGTCCTCGTACCAGCTCGAGGCGCTGCCGCCGGACGGGCCCCGGCCCGCCGCGGCGGTCGCGATCACGAACGTCCTGGCCGACCACCTGGAGCGCCACGGGTCGATCGAGGCCTACGCGGCCGCGAAGCGCCGGGTGCTCGAGCTCCTGGCCGAGGGCGGCACCGCGCTGCTGCCGGGCGCCGACGCGCGCTGCGGCGGCTGGCTGCCGCCGGACGGACGCGGCGTCGTGCGCTTCCACTTCGAGCCCCACGAGCGCGAGCCGTGCCTCGACGACGCGGGTTTCCGCTGGGGCGAGGAGCGCCTGGCCGCCTACGACGACCTGCCGCTGCCGGGCGCGTTCCAGCGCGAGAACGCCCTGGTCGCGCTGGCGCTGGCGCGGGCGCTGGGCGTGCCGAGCACGCAGCTCGCTCCGGCGCTGCGCCGCGTGCGCGGGCTCGCCCATCGCCTCGAGGACCTCGGACGGCACGGCGGTCGACGGGTGTGGGACAACGGGGTCTCGACGACGCCCGACTCGACCGTGTCGGCGCTGCGCGCGCTCGGGACGGGGTTCGTCCTGATCTGCGGCGGGCGCGCCAAGGAGCTCGCGCTCGACGAGCTGGCGCGCGAGGCCGCGCGGCGCACGCGCGGGGTCGCCTGCTTCGGCCAGGACGCGCCGCGGCTCGCGGCGGCCTTCGCGGCCGCGGGCGCGCGCGTCGAGGTCGTCGCGGACCTCGAGTCCTCCGTGCGCGCGGCCTATTCGCTGTCGCGCGCCGGGGATGCGATCCTGTTCTCTCCCGCCTGCGCGAGCTTCGACGCCTACCGCAACTTCGCCGACCGGGCGCGCGCCTTCCGCGCCGCGCTGCCGGAGAGCGACGCGGACCCCCAGCCGGAGGCGAGCCCCGGCTGACTGGGTTGCGTGTGGGATCCCTCGGAGCGAGCCGCCGGAACTCCTGCGACCAGGCTAGCCTGGAGCCGACCCGCCCCGTCGAGTGCCTCCGCCCGCCGATCGACCGAGGGAAGACCCGTCCCCACCCGGGGGTTTGCCGGCGGACCCCCACGCAACCCAGTCAGTTCGAAACGGATACGACATGAGCCTGGACCCCGAAGACTCCGCCTGGAGCGCGGCGCGTGCGCGCCTCTCGCCCTACGGGCGCGTGATGCTCGAGCGCGGCGCGGACCTGGCGCTGCGCATCCACTCCGACCACGTCGGCCCCGAGCACCTCGTGCTGGCGGCGCTCGGCGACGAGGACTCCGCCGTGCACCGCGCGGCGCTGCACGCCTTCGCGGACCCCGAGACCGTCGGGGACGAGATCCTGGCGCTGGCCGAGGGGATCCTCGTGGTCGGCTCGGCGCGGGCCAAGCCGTTCTCGGCGCGGGCCGTCGAACTTCTGTACGCCGCGCGCGCCGCGGCCGCGGCGGCGCGGACCGGCCTCGTCGCCCCCGTGCACCTCCTCGTCCAGGCCTTCGACCACCTCGAGGCGGGCCTGGGAGACGTGCTCGCGGCCGCCGGCTTCGACCGGCCGGGGGCCGAGGCGGGTGCGGCGGAGCTGGCGGGCGTCGGGGACGTGGTCGCGGACGGCCCGCTGTTCCGCAGCTTCTCGAACGACGCCAAGAAGACGCTGTCCACCGGGGCCCACCACGCGGCTCGCGAGGAGCTCGACGCGGTCAGCCCGGGCTGCCTGCTGCTCGCGAGCCTCGAGGTCGAGCCCGCGCTGGAGGCGTCCTCCGGCCTGCCGCTGCACCGGGCCCGGATGGTGCTCTCGGGGCGGCTGGACGACGCGAGCCCCCCCGCGGATCGCGTCCTGGAGCCGGACGAGCCCCTCCGGGCGCTGCTGGAGCGGCTGGGGCCCGGGAGCGGGTCGCTGGAGCTCTTGCTGGCCTGTCACGGCGACCCCTCGCGTGAGCTGCCGCAGCTGCTCGGGCGCCACAAGATCAGTGCGGCGCTGCTGGAGCGCTCCCGAGGCGTGTTCCGCGACCCCGAGGGCCCCTGAACCAACCGGCCCGAACCGCGGGTTCCCGATCCGGCCGCGGAGGCCCGGTGCCGGAACTCGGTTGGGCTTCCCCCATCGACCGACGGCGCCGATAATCCTATAAGGCTGCGTGCCCGGGGAATCCGCAGGGAGCCGCTCGTGATGAAATGCGACAAGTGCCAGCAAGCGCCCGCCACGGTCCACGTCGTCGACGTGCCGCCGTCGTGGACGCCCAAGGTGACCGAGGCGGCCAAGGTGCAGGATCTGCAGCTCTGCGAGCTCTGCGCACAGGGCGTGGGAGTGCCCCCGGTGTCGGCCAAGCCGGGCGTGAACGCCATCTCGAAGCTCCTGCGTCGCGTCCGCCACTCGAAACAGCTCACCTGCGGCGGCTGCGGCATGACCCAGCTCGAATTCCGCCAGCGCGGGCGCCTGGGATGTCCCCAGTGCTACGAGTGCTTCCGCGAGCAGGTCCACGACCTCCTGGAGCGCGTTCACGGCTCCACGCAGCACGTGGGCCGCGTCCCCGGCCTCGATGCGGAGGCCCTGGAGCTGCTGGAGCAGCGCAACCAGCTGGAGCGGGAGCTCGCGCACGCCATACGCGAAGAGGCGTACGAGCAGGCCGCCAAGCTGCGCGACAAGCTGAACAGCCTGCGCGAGGCCTGACGCTCGTCCACGGGCGGCCGCGGGATCGCGCCGGACCCTGAACAATTCTCCGACCTCCGGGACCCGCCCACCCGCCCCGGGGGGGTTTCCGCTCTCCGAAACGGCTATCCTGTCGCTATCTGAGGCCGAGGTCGAAGGCTCGGTAAACCCCGAGCCCCTTGAAGGACGAAGACCAGGATCCACATTCGGATTCGGCCCTCGCCCCGGAACCTACGCCGATCCAGCCACGGAGCTCCGCAGACATGTTCGATCGCTTTACCGACCGCGCCAAGAAGGTGATGAACCTGGCCCGCCAGGAGGCGCAGCGGTTCAACCACGAGTACCTCGGAACCG
>CAYGPA010000197.1:0-9323 GCA_964351535.1 uncultured Planctomycetaceae bacterium | reverse complement strand
GCCAGCTTCGACAGCTTCATCCAGGACTTCACCGACTACCTGAACAGCGCGGACTACCTGGTCGCCTTCCTGGGCGACAGCCTGCGCCGCGCGACGACGCTGCTGTCCGAGACGAACGAGCTGTGCCAGCAGGACGCTGTCGAGGGCCTGCGCGAGCGCATGGACCAGCTCGACGCCGAGGTGGCCGACGTCGTGCGCCGTCACGAGGCGGCCGAGCGCCTGGCGGCCTTCGACTGGAACCAGCCCTTCGCCGAGCTCGAGCAGGAGCAGGGCGGGCTGATCCAGGCCAAGACGCGACTGATCGGCGCGCAGGCGTCCGAGAAGATCCGCGCGCAGGTCGACGCGTGGTTCGAGACCGACGCCAGCCTGCAGTCGCTGATCGAGGACGACCTCGTGCCGACGATGATGGGCTGCCAGGACGAGATCGCGAAGTACGTCAGCCACTCGCTCGAGGACTGCGTGTCCGAGGGCACGGCGGGAATCCGCGTACCGCTCGACGTCGGCCAGGACCTCGGCACGGCCGAGCTGGACCTCTCCGACCTCGGCCGCGTCTCGCTGCACGGCATCAACCGCGCCGCGCTGTCCGTCCAGCTCGAAGCGCCGCTGCGCACCGACGAGGTGCCCGTGCGCAAGTCGCTGCTCGACTGGATCCTGTTCCGCGGCATGAGCTCCGTGCGTCGCCGCATGCTGGGCGACCCCGCGCGCCCGACGCGCCCGATCCCGGTCGACGTCAAGCGCAAGCGCCTCGGCTCCTCGCGCGGCGAGATGCTGCGCTCGCTGCAGCAGCACAAGGACGAGTTTTTCGCCGAGATCGCCCAGCGCATGAAGCGCGGCCTGCTCGGCGACTACGCGCGCTCCACGGTGACGCGCATGAGCGCGATGCTCGGCGAGCGCCGGACGGAGTTCGAGCGTCGCCGCACCAGCCTCGAACAGCAGCTCGAGGGCTGCCGCGGCGTCCTCGCGCAGCTCGGCGAGCTCGAGGGCGAGACCAGCAAGGCCAAGCAGGCCATCGAGGTCCTCGGCCAGCGCTACGGCAAGACCGACCCCGACCTGCTGCGCCAGCCGGTCGAGGCCGCGGGCTCGGTCGGCTTCGGCGTGCGCCCCGCCGAGATGCGCGAGGTCTGGATCGAGCCGGCCTCCGCGCCGAAGGGCGAAGAGCCGCCGCGGGAAGGGCCGGCAGCCGAGCCCGAGAGCGTGGACGGGACGGCCGAGAGCGAGCCCCGCATCGAGGCGCCCTGAGCCGAGGCGTCTGCGTGGGCGCGACAGAGGGACCGACGATCCGCGAGCTGGTCGAGGCCGACCTCGACGGGGCGCGCGCGATCGTCGACCAGGCGATCGTCGCCACCCACGCGAACTTCCACCTGGCCCCGGAGCCGCGGGAGGCCTGGGTCGAACGCCTGGCCGCCCGCGGGCGCCATCCCTGGCTCGTGGCCGAGCTCGGCGGGCGCGTCGCCGGCATCGCGTACTCGACCCCGTACAAGCCGCGCCCGGCCTACGCGCACACCGCCGAGGTCGCCGCCTACGTGCACGCGGACCACCGCGGCGTGGGCCTGGCCTCCGCCCTGTACGCCGAGCTGATCCCGCGCCTCGAACGCGCCGACTTCCACACGCTGCTCGCCGGCATCGCCCTCCCGAACGACCCGAGCGAACGCCTCCACGCCCGCTTCGGCTTCGAGCGCCTCGGCGTCCTGCGCGAAGCCGGCCGCAAGTTCGACCGCTGGCACGACGTCGCGCTGTGGCAGCGCCAGCTACGCGAAGCGGGTCACCGGCCCGACGAGGCGTCTTCGACCGGGCCCGCTTGACCCAGCGTCCTGCGGGCGATGGGCGTGCCGGCCCAGCCCGACAGCAGAATCACCTGACCTCTCGTGTTCGTCAGGTAGCAGCGGTCGACCGCCGAGGCCAGGACGTCCTCCACGCCGTCGCCGTCCACGTCTCCGACGACCGCCAGCGCGGCGCCGAGTCTCCAGGAGACGTCGGCCGAGGTGTGCTGCGACAGGGGGACCTTGAAGCTCCACTCGCGGTCCCCCGTTCTCGTCGAAACGGCCAGCACCGGGCTCCAGCCCGCTGTGTAGGCGCCCACGAAGGCTCGCTCCCCCGCGATCGCCATGGACTCGGCGAGACCGTGATCCAGTCGATTGCTCCGCGGTACGAGGTCGAATCCGTCGTCACACAAGATTTCGGTTCCGTCGAAAGTCCGGAGGCGCGCTCCGGTGCGGCCCGAGAGGAGCACGAGCGTCCCGCCATGGATCGCATCGCGTTCTGCGGACGGTGCGCTCCGCGTCAATTCGTTTGTCGGCGAGCCGATCAGGATCTCCCGGCAACCGTCACCGTCGACGTCGTTCACGTACCCCATGGAGCGGCCGAAGCACTGCCGAGGACTTGCTCCCACGGTCTCCCAAAGCTCACTCCCATCGGCGCCCGAGTAGGCGCGGACCAGACCGGGGACGATTCCCAAGCTCTTGCGGGGCAGGTTTCCGCGCGCCGCTGCGACGACGAGGTCGGGCGTTTCGTCGCCGTCGAGATCCTCGCCGCCGAGCAGGCGCGTCCCCAGCTGCTCGCCGGCTCCGTGGCCGGCACGGAAGCCGAGCCGCGCTCCGTCCGCGCCCGAGAAGACGGATAGGCCACCGACGTCGGCCCCGTTGTACTGAAGGTGTGGACACGTGCATGCGAAGTCCTCGACACCGTCGTCGTTCAGATCGCCCACGCTCGCGATGTCTCCATCCAGGCCGAAGAGCTCGTCGACGCCAACTCTGTAGAGAAGTCGGCCGTCCGCGATTGAGACAACGCGCAGGTCGACGCCTGGAGCGCCACCGATGACAAGCGCTGGCACTCTGCCGTCGGAGCCGCCTAGGAAGGCGAGCGCCTTTCCGAGCTCCCGGCCTCGCCGAGTGCCCGAGAGCGTCGAGTGAAGCTCGAGAGACCGCCCCGAGAGGATCTCGACGCGACCCGCGGCGTGCTCTCCCCCGACTCCCCGTGCCGTTGGCGCGCCGACAGCGACCTCGGCGACGCCGTCGCCATCCAGGTCCTCGAGCGTGCACAGGTCGTACCCGTAGGCATCCGCCGACGAGCGGCCTGTGACGTAGCGCAGGTCGCCGTCTCCCCAGCGCAGGTCCTGGCCGAAGCCACCGGATGCGGGCCACAGGGGCTCGACGGACTGTACGAGGCACGCGATGAGCAGCAGGGTTGTCATGAGAGTCTCTCCGGGAGGTGCGGTGACCCCAGGTTGCCGCGAGCTGCGGAACCGACTCGCAGCTTCAAGGAAAGCGGCCGCCGTCACCTGGACGGCGAGGCTTCGGCTCTCTCGCTGCCCAGGAAGCCGTCGACCAATCTCTCGAGGCCCTCTTGACCGCCTCCGTAGATGCCCGATTCGACCCGGCCGCTTGCGTCGAGCAAGAACGCCGCCGGGACCCCGGGGATCCGGCGCGCGAGCTGCGGGTCGGCCGGGGCGAGGAGGGGGTACGGGGATCTCTGTCCCGCGAGCGCTTGGGGGGTCGCGTCCAGCACGAGACCGAGGACGCGCAGGTTCGTGCCGGCGGCGCGGCGTGCGACGCGGTCCCACGTCGGGCGCGCCAGCGCGCAGTAGTCGCAGGTCGAGGAAGAGACCATGAGCAGGGTCGCGTGCGACTCCGGGAGGGCACCGAGTCCGACCGGCGTACCGTCGGCGGTGAACAGCTCGTCGGCGGGGAACGCACGGCCCTCGAGTGCGGGAACCGGCGGGCTCCCGGCCGCGTGGACGAGCCCTTCGAGCTCGCCCACGCGCGCCGAGAGCTCGCGGTTGCGCAGGACGAGCGCCACCACGATCCCCGCCAGCGCGAGGCAGAACACCAGGAGCACGCCGACGAAGAACGACGGTCGCTCGGGGGCTCCCGCCGCCGACTCAGGCGTGGCCATGGTGTCCTTGCTTCGCTGCGGGACGTCGCGGAGTCACGGGCTTCGCCACAACGGAGCGACCTCGACTCGTCAGCCGGAGAACGGAACGCAGGTGAGTCCGGTCTGACGTTCGAAGATCCGCTTCTCGCAGATCGTGCCGGGGAACAGGACGTCGGGTCCGCCCGGCCCCGAGCAGGACCACAAGAAGGTGGGGCCGCACAGCAGCACGGGGGGCAGCGCCTCCGCGCGCGGCGAGGCGAGGGTCATGACGCCGAGAGCGAGTACTGCGGACAGCGAACTCACCACCAAGGCCTTGCCGAGTCGTCGCATCGTCTTCATCGAGGTTCTCCTGGAGTCTCCTGTCGGTCCTCGGAGATCGCTGCCGGGTGGACCGACGCGCGTCGACAGCGATGCCGGTCGCTCGAACGTATCCACCCCGGACCGCCGCGGGACCGATTCCCGCTCCGCGCGATGGAATCCTTGCACGGCGTCCGAGAAACGGGACTCCGCGCGGGCGACGCGAGCGAGTTCGAACGCGCACGAGCGAGCGCGTACCGCGGTCCGCGACGTCTACGCCATGCCTGGCCCGGACTATTCATGAGCACGCAGCCGAAACGACACAACCGGCGGCCTTCGGCCGCCTCTCGGCGCCTGCCGGCACTTTGCGAACTCCGGCGTCCTCAGCGACCTGTCCCGGCGTCTTCGCCGACCCATACGCCAGGCTGCTGCGGGGCCGGCGCCCGCAAAGCACCAGCAGACACCGAGTAGAGCCGTTTCGATCTACGCGTCATGAATCGTCCGGGCTAGCCGACGGGTTCGATCGCGCGCACGTGCTCGACGGGCACGCTGCGCGGACCCGCGGGTGTCGCGAGGATCAGACCGGTTTCGAGTGCGAACTGCTGGAGCGTACCGGTGAGCTCCTCGCGCGCCATGCGGACGCGCAGCGGGCCCCGATCGAGGTGTGCGGCGGCCACGTACTCCGCGCAGAGGTGCGGACCGGTTTCCGGTCGAGCGAGCCGCGCGGCCAGGGACTCGAGCAACGCATCGAGCACGGCGCGGGGATCGTCGTCGCACCCTTCGAGCGCCAGGCTCGTCGCGGGTCGGGCGAGCCCCTCGGGGAAGCGCGTCTGTGCGACGTTCAGCCCCACGCCCACGGCGAAGTGCGGCGACGCGGGGTCGAGGCCGCGCGTCTCGACGAGGATGCCCGCGAGCTTGCGTTCCCGGGCGAGCACGTCGTTGGGCCACTTGAGGCGCGCGTCGCGCAGGCCCAGCGCGGCGACCGCGTCGAGCACCGCGAGGCCCGCGCCCATCGTCAGCGCGGCGGGGTGCGGCGGGGGGGGCTCGGGCAGCAGCACGAGCGTGAGGTAGAGACCTTCTCCCGGAGCGCTCTCCCAGCGGTTGCCGCGCTGGCCGCGGCCCGCGGTCTGTGCCGTCGCGACGTGCACGTCGCCGTGACGCGCCGTGCCCGCGGCGATCGCGGCCAGAGCGCGCTCGTTGGTCGAGTCGACGACGCCGTGCTCGATGCGACGCGCTTCCATGCTCAATCGAGGACCGCGAGCGCGCGGTCGACGTCCGCGAGCAGGTCGACGGCGTCCTCGAGTCCGCAGGAGGCGCGGATCAGGCCCTCCGCGGCGGTCTCCGCGCTCCAGCGCGCGCGGCGCTCCCACGTGCTGACGACGCCGCCGAAGCTCGTGGCGGGTACGAAGAGCTGCGAGGCGCGGATCACGGCGTCCGCGGCCTCGGATCCGCCGCGCACCTCGAAGGAGAGGAGCGGACCGCCGCCCTCGGGCAGCTGGCGCCGCGCGAGGTCCGCGGTCCGCGCGTCGAGGCCGGGATAGTACACGGCGCTCACGCGCGCGTGCCGTTCCAGGTGCCGCGCCAGCGCGAGGGCGTTCTCCGACTGGCGCGCGATGCGCAGCGGCAGCGTGCGCAGTCCGCGGTGCGTGAGCCAGGCCTCGTGCGGCCCGGGGATCGCTCCGGCGATCGTGCGCCAGTCCTTCACGCGCTCGACGAGCTCCTCGTCCCTGGACGTCACGGCGCCGAGCACGGCGTCGGAGTGCCCCGAGATCGACTTCGTCAGCGAGTACATGCAGGCCGTCGCGCCGAGGTCCAGCGGGCGCTGCAGCAGGCCCGTGGTCGTCGTGTTGTCGACCACGAGCGGAGCGCCCGCCGCGCGCGCGATCGCGGCCAGCGCGGCGAGATCGAAGACGATCAAGTGCGGATTGGTGGGCGTCTCGACCCACAGGACCGACGGCGCGCCGGCGAGCGCCGCGCGCACCTCGTCGTGGTCGGCGCAGTCGACGTGCACCGGCTCGATCGAGAACGGCCGCAGCGCGTCGAGCAGCTTGCGCGTGCCGAAGTAGCTGTCGCGCGCGATCACGAAGCGCTTGGCCTTCGCGCCCAGCGCGAAGATCAGCGCGCAGCTCGCCGCCGAGCCCGAGGCGAAGGTCGCGCAGCCGGCCTCCTCGATGCCGCCGAGCGACGCCTCGAGCGCCTCCCAGTTCGGCGAGTGGTAGCGCCCGTAGAACCGGCCGCCGCCCTCGGGATTCCCCGCCATGCGATACTTCGAGGCCAGGAAGATCGGCTCGGAGAGCGGATCGCCTTCCTCGGCGACGGGGTTCGCGTGCAGCAGGCGCGTGTTGCGGGTGATGTCCATGGAGACGATTGTCGAGCGGCTCCAGGTGGATCGCAAGGCGGCCCCGATTCGCAAAGCGCATCGACACGCTTCGTCCCGAGACGATTCCGGTGCGGGCTCGTCACGGGGAGTGCGGGAGGACCTCCGGGGCGTCAGGATGGTCGTCACGATGATTCTCCCGGAACTGCTCTCGCTCGTTCTCGCCGCGCAGGGCGCGCCACACGTCGTCGATCTCGACTACACGATCGCGCTGCCCAGCCCGCCGGATCCCACGGCGACGGTGTCGCTGCTCGTGACCGGCGCGCGCGAGAAGATCGTCCTCTCCGCGGTCGAGCGCTACGCGTTCACGGTGCTGCCGGAGCCGCGGCTCGCAGGACCCGTCGAGGCCGTCGACGGTGCGAACGAGGCCCCGGAAGTCCTTCGCGACGGCCCGCACCAGTGGACCATCGCGAGCGACGGCGCGGACGAGGTCACGCTGACCTGGCGCGTTCCGCTGACGCACCGCGAGCTCGACGCCGTGCGCGCGAACAACGACCAGTACGAGTTCCCGTACGTCGCCGAGGACCACGCCTTGCTCGCGGCCGGCGCGCTGCTGTTCGCGCCGAACAACGCGATGCTCGGGGACGTGCGCGTGCGCTTCGACCTGCCGGAGTCCTGGGCGGTGATCGCGCCTTGGCCCGAGGTCGAACCCGGTGTCTTCGCGCCCCCCGCGCGCCGCAACCTCCACGACGACTTCGTCGCGGTCGGCGCGTGGCGCACGCACCTCGTCGTGGACGAGGACGAGGACGAGGGCGGGCGCACGGAGATCGCGATCGCCGTCGCGCCGGGCCAGGCCGCTCTCGAGGAGTCCGCGATCCCGGTCATCGACGCGATCGTGCGCGCCGAGCTCGAGCTCTTCGGAACGCGGCCGTTCGAGCGCTATCTCTTCGTCTTCGGCCGCCCCGACTCCCCGGGGTTCGGCGGCTCGCCCAAGGCCGGCTCGATGACGCTCAGCGTGGCGCCGAACGTGCCTGGACCGCGCCTGGTGCCCTCGATCGCGCACCTCGTGGCCCACGAGTTCCACCACACGTGGCCCGCGTCCCGCGGCGTCCCGTTCCCCGGCGACCTGCGGTTCTTCAACGAGGGCTTCACGGACTACTACGCCTACCTCGTGCCGGCGCGGCTCGGCCTGGCGCCCTGGAGCGGGTTCGCGGACGTGCTGCGCGACAAGCTCGCCGCCGTCCGGAAGAACACGGCCTGGGAGACCCGGAGCCTCGCCGAAGCCGGCGGCCCGGGCTTCTTCGGCCGCGGCGACACGTACCGCCTCGTCTACGACGGCGGCCTGCTGTGCGCCGCCTGGCTCGACCTCGAGCTGCGCGCGCGCGCCCGCCCGAAGCCCGGCGACCCGAATGCGGAGCCCGGCGACCCGGGTGCGGAGCCCGGCGACCCGAATGCGGAGCTCGGCGACCTCGACGCGCTGATGCGCGCCTTCCTGAACGGCGACCCGCGCCGCGCGGGGGAAGCGCTGCCCACGCTGTCGGAGCTCTCCGCACTCGTCGAACGCGCCCTGGGCGCCGACCTGCGCGAGCGCTTCGAACGCTTCGCGACGCAGCCCCGCGCCGCGTCGATGGAGACGCTGGAGGCCCTCGAGCGGCGCCTGGACGTCGAGGACGACGCGCTCCCCGGCCTCTTCGAGCTCCGTTAGCTCCCGACCAGCGCGGACAGGTCGCTCAAGATGCGGTGCGTCATGCCCCAGACGACGCGCTGCTCGAAGCGCCAGCTCGGCAGCAGCAGCGTGCGGCCGTCGTGCTCGTAGCGGTACTGCGCGTCGAGCTCGCCGCGCGCGGCGGCGGCGAGCGGGAACCAGAAGGCGTCCTCGGCCTCGTCGTTGAGCGTCGGCTCGAACGCGGCCGTGGCCGCGAAGACGAACGGCGAGACGTCCATGTCGAGCTTGCGGCCGCGCGCGCGCGCCTGCATCGGCGGTAGCGGGCCCAGGTAGCGCGCGTGGGCCGTGAGGTCGACGCCCAGCTCTTCGCGCGTCTCGCGCACCGCCGTCGCGCGCAGGTCGGCGTCCTGCGGCTCCCGGTGCCCGCCCGGCAGCGCGATCTGCCCCGACCACGGATCGCCCGCGACGGTCGCGCGCGTCATCAACAGCACGCGGGCCGCCGCGTCGTGACGAAGCACGATCGCGACGGCCGCGCGCCGCGGCGGCGGCTCCCTCTCGGGCAGCTCGACGCCGCGCAGGACCTCGGTCAGTCGCTCGGGTCTCCAGCTGGACATGGGCGCCAGCCTAGCGAGACCCGAGCGTTCGATCCGTATCAGGGGGTCAGGGTGTTGGCCGTGGCTCCCGCGGCGCCGTTGTTGCCGCCCGAGGTGCCGCCGTTGCCGCCGGGGGCGAGGAAGAACGCGTTCGAGATCAGGTTCGGGTTGGAGCCCGCGCCGAGCAGGATCCCGATCGAGGGGCCGCCCGCGCCGCCGGCGCCGAAGCCGCCGCGGCCTCCTTGGCCCCCGTTCCCTCCGCGGCCGCCGTTCGAGCCGTCGTCCTGCTCGGCCGAGCCGCCGTAGGGGTTGCCCCGGTTGCCGCCGGCGTTCGCGCCGAAGCCACCGATGCCGCCCTGCTGGCCGCCGCCGCCGCTGCCGCCGTTGCCGCCGCCGAGGGTGACCAAGGTGCAGTCCTCGATGAGCGGGTCCGCGCCCCAGAGGTAAACGGCGATGCTGGCTCCGCCGCCCTGGCCGCCGCCGCCGCCCTCGCCGCCGCCGCCTCCGCCGCCGCCGCCGCCCCCGCCGCCGCCGAGGGAGTTGCAGCTGTTGGTGCCGCCACCGCCGCCGCCACCGCCAC
>CAYGPA010000196.1:0-9391 GCA_964351535.1 uncultured Planctomycetaceae bacterium | reverse complement strand
CGCCCGAAGTCGGCGCGGCGCTCGCCGACGATCGCGCCGGCCGGCGCGGGTCGCCTGCGGACGCGCTCGGGACGCGGAGCGGGCCGCGCGACGACGGCGCGCGCGCGCAGGGCCACGAGCTCGATCTCGCGGTCCTCGAGCGCGTGCCCGTAGAGCTCCGCGTGCCGCCGGTGGAAGTCGGCCGCCACGCGCGCGCCGGAGTCGGGCAGGCGCAGCTCGTAGGACTGGCCCGAGTAGCGCAGGTCGAGCTCGAAGGCCACGTCGATCGCGGAGGCGGCGTAGCCCTCCTCCCGCAACTCCGCGCGCGCGTTCGCGATCAGCTCCCGCGCGCCGCGGCGCCGCTCCGCCGGCTTGCACTGCGCGAGGGGGCACAGCAACGTGCGCGACTCCTCGCGGATCGCGTCCGCGCCGGCCATGCCCGCCGCCGACAGCAGCCCGGGCAGGTGGGGGACGAGGGCGGCGCGCATGTGCAGGCTCGCGGCGACGGCCGCCGCGTGCAGCCCGCCGGCGCCGCCGAAGCCGACCAGCACGAGCTGCGCGGGGTCCTGGCCGCGCTGCATGGTCATCACGCCGACGGCGCGCCGCATGGCCGCGCGCGCCACCTCCAGCACGCCGCGCGCGGCGCGCACCGGAGTCGTGCCGAGGCGTCGCGCCAGCGGCTCGAAGGCGCGCCGCACGCGGTCGCGGTCCAGCGGCAGGGCGCCGCCGATGAAGTCGCCCTCCGCGACGTGTCCGAGCATCACGTGGGCGTCGGTGACGGTCAGCTCCTCGCCCTTGCCGTAGCAGACCGGCCCCGGGTCGGCGCCCGCGCTCTCCGGCCCCACGTGCAGCACGCCGCCCGCGTCCACGCGCACGAGCGAACCTCCGCCGCAGCCGATCGTGTGGATGTCGAGCGCCGGCACGCCGATCGGGTGTCCCGCGACGTACACGGGGCCCGCGGCCGCGCTTCCGGAACTCTGCCCCGCTCCGCCGTCGGAACTCTGCCCGGCCCGTACGCCCGCGGCGAAGGCGACGTCCGTGCTGGTGCCGCCCATGTCGAGGCCGACCATGCGGTCGAAGCCCGCCTCGGCCGCCGCGCGGACCGCGCCGATCACGCCGCCGGCGGGGCCGGAGAAGAGCACCCGCACCGGCTCCTCCGCCGCGCGCGCGGCAGGCAGCGTGCCGCCGTTCGACTGCAGGACCGACAGCCGGCCCACGCCGGCGCGGCGCTCGAGTCCGCCGAGGTAGGCGCGCATCAGCGGCACCAGGGCCGCGTTGGCGACGGCGGTGGAGAAGCGCTCGAACTCGCGGTACTCGCGCAGGAGCTCCGCCGAGCACGTGATCGGCACGCCGAGGGACTTCAGCGCCCGCGCGATCTCGAGCTCGATGTCCGGATCGGCGTAGGCGTGCAGGAGGCAGACGGCGAGGCTCTCGGGCGCGGCCCGCTTCACCTGCGCGAGCAGCTCGCGCCTCAGGGCCGCGCCGGGCGTGCGCACGCGGATCGGCGCTCCGGTGTCCGGGTCCGGCCACGTGCGCTGGTCGATCTCGAAGCGCAGCTCGCGCTCGACCAGCGCCGCGGGCTTGCGCGGGTTCAGCGCGTAGAGCTCCGGCCGGTCCTGGCGCCCGATCTCGATCGCGTCGCGGAACCCCGCGTTGGTGACCAGCGCCGTCCGCGCGAGCTTGCGGCCCGTGAGGAGCGCGTTCAGCGCCACCGTCGTCCCGTGCACGAGGTGCAGGTCCGCGCGCGCGTCCGTCAGCGCGTCGGTGCCCGCGAGTACGGCTCGCGCCGGGTCGTCCGGCGTCGAGGGCAGCTTGTGGACCCGCGGCTCGCCGCCGTCCTCGTCGAAGAGCACGAGGTCCGTGAAGGTCCCGCCCGTGTCGACGCCGAGCGTGGCTGACGCGCCGCGACGGGAGCCCGAGCGACGGGAGCGCGCAGGGGAGGTCACGGCCGCCCTGCGCCTACTCCGCCCGCGGTGCGGGCAGCGGCCTGATCCGGAAGGTCTCCACGAAGATGGCGTAGAGCGCCGGCACGACCACCAGGGTCAGCACCGTCGCCACGATCAGGCCGAAGATCATCAGCCAGGCCATGGCCTCCCAGAGCGGGCCGCCGCCGAGCGCGAGCGGCAGCAGTCCGCCGATCGTCGTCAGCGTGGTCATGGCGATGGGCAGCAGGCGCACCTCTCCCGCGCGCATGAGGCACCCGCGGAACTCCTGGCGCGTGAGGCCCATGATCGGGCCCGATCCGCCGGATTCCTCGGCCTTCTTCGCGATCAGCGAGTCCGCGAACTCCAGGTAGATGATCGCTGTGTTCACCACGATCCCGAAGAGCGAGAGCAAGCCGAGCTGCGGCATGAACCCGAGCGGATAGCCCGTGATGTACAGGCCGCCGATCGCTCCGATCAGCGCCAGCGGTAGCGTCGTCAAGATGATGAACGGCTTGATGATGCCGTTGTACTGGATGATCAGGAGCATGATGATCGCGAGGATCGAGATGGTGAACGAGAACTGCATCTCCGGCTTGGAGGTGTTGGACTCGAACAGCTCGCCGCCGATCTCCCACCAGTAGCCGGGCGGCAGCTCCTGCTCCCATTCCTCGAAGCCGTCCGAGGCGACCAGCGACAGCACGATGTCGTTGGCCCGGTATCCCGGCAGGTTGCGCGCTCGCGCCTCGATGACGCGCTGCAGGAACCGGCGCTCGACCTTGGCGGGCGACCAGTGCGGCTCGAGCGTGGCGACGGAGTCGAGCGGGACCTTCCCGTTCACCCCCTCCACGTAGGCGGAGCGCAGGGGATCGAGCGAGCCTCGTTGCTCCGGCGGAAGGCGCAGGAGCACCGGGAGGAGGTGGTCGCCCTCGCGGAACGTGGTGAGCTGGTGGCCGGAGAAGTAGGCGTTGAGCGTCTGCGCCAGGCCGGCGTTCGTCACGCCGGCGAGGTTCGCCTTGTCCCCGTCGACCTCGACGCGCAGCTCGTAGCTGGACGAGCCCCAGGTGTCGTAGATGTCCCAGGTTCCGGGCTGCTCCCGGAAGAGCTGCTTGAGCTTGTTCGCCTGCTCGCGCATCACCTTCATGTCGGCGTAGCCGGCGCCCTGCCGCGGCCCGAACACGCGGATGCCGATCGGCGCGTCGACGACGGGGCCCATCATCAGCTGGCGCACGATGACCCGCGCGCCGGCGATCGGTTCGAGGCCCAGCGCCTCGTCTCCTTCGCGGACGACCCGCTGGATTTCCTCGGCGTACGGCCCGGTCAGGAGACCGTCGGTCGTTCGGATCACCAGCTCGCCGTAGTAGGGCTTGGGTGCTTCCGGGCTGCGGCCGAGGTACCAGCGCGGCATGCCCTTGCCCGCGATCGACGCCATGGCGCGCAGCCGCTCGCCACCTTCGTAGGGGCTGAGCTTCCGGACGATCTCCTCGACCCGCAGGTTCACCTGGTTGGTCTGCTCGATGCTCGCGCCCTCGGGGAGCCAGACGTCGATCGTGAGCTGGTCCCGGATGTCCTGCGGGAAGAACTCCGAGCCGACCGGAAGCGCCAGGACCGCGAAGAGGCTCGCGAACGACGCGACGACCACGAGCCACTTCGCCTTGAGGCAGCCGAGGATCAGCTTCCCGTACAGGCTGGGACCCTCCGGCCTGGGCTTTCGCGGCCCCTTCCGGAAGAGGCCGAACAGCCGGACCACGGGGCTCGACGAGGCGTTTGGGTCCTTGGGCGGGCGGATGAACCAGCTCGCCAGGAGGACGCAGAACGTCATGGCAAGGACGTACGAGAGCAGGAGCACGACCGTGATCGTGACCGGCAGGCTGTAGATGTATTCCTTCGTCGAACCCTGGAGCCCGATGATCATCGGGAAGAACGCCGCGACGGTCGTTCCGGTCGCGATGAGGATCGGGAACGCGAGCTCGTTGGCGCCGTCCAGCGCCGCGCGGAAGGGCGTCTTGCCCTCGATCTGCAGACGCCGCGTCTGATCGCAGATCTGCACCGCGTTGTCGACGAGCATGCCGAGCGCGATGATCATGGCGGCCAGCGAGATCTGCTCGAGCTGGATCCCGAAGAGCGGGATGAGCGCCAGCGAACCGACGATGACGAGCGGGATGTTGGCGGCCATCACGCAGGCCGACCGCAGGCCCACCATCAAGAAGACGACGAGGACGACGATCAGGACCGCGCCCACGACGTTCTTCATGAAGTCGTCGATCTTGCGCGTCACGTTCTCGGACTGGTCGGAGACGATCTCGATCCCGAGGTCGGGCGGAAGGACCTTCTGCTGGTCCTTCAGCCGCGACAGCAGCGCTTTGGCGTCATCGCAGATCGTGACGATGTTCGCGCCCGTCTTCATCGAGAAGGCCACGATGACGCACGGCGCCGAGCCGTCGGTGTCGACGTAGCGAGTGATGTAGCGCGGCGGATCCTCGTAGCCCCGCACGACCTGCAGGCCGAGGTCGTCGAGGTAAACCGGGGTGCGGCTCTCGCCCTCCCCGAGCGCTCCGACGATCAGGGCCTCGATCTCTCGAACGGCGTCGAGGTTGCCGCTGGGCTTGACCGAGAAGCGTCCGACGTCCGTGTCGATCGAGCCGCCCGTCGCGATCACGTTGCGCTGGGAGAGGAGCAGCTGGAGCTGATTCGAGGTCAACGCGAGGTTGGTCCAGTTGCCGAGGTCGGTCTCCAGGTAGATCACCTCGGCCTGCACGCCGGCGACGTCGACCTTGGCCACGCCCGGGAGGAGCTTGAGCTCGTCCTTCAGGATGTCCGCGAAGCGCTCGAGGTCGCGCGGGGAGTAGCGGTTCTCGGGGTGGATCTGCGCGTCACCCGGCAACGGGACCTGGCGGAGCGCCAGGACCATGATGTTCGTGTCGCCGAAGTCGTCGATCACCTGCGGCACGATCCCGGGCTCGGGCATGGCGACGCGCTCGACGCGCGAGCGCACCTTGTCCCACATCTGCTCGACGTCGCCGCCGGCCGTGGCGCGCTCGAGCTCCACGAAGATCGCCGAGCGCCCGACCGTGGTCTCCGACCGCAGCCAGCGGATGCCGTCGAGTCCGTTGATCTCGTCCTCGAGCGGCTGCGTGATCAGCTCCTCGACCTTCTCGACCGGCGTGCCCGTCCACTGCGTGAGCACCTGGCAGGTGCGCACCACGTACTCGGGGTCCTCGCGGCGCGGCATCGTCTGATAGGAGAGCGTGCCCCACAGCATCAGGAGCACGACCGCCATGACGACGATCACCCGGTTGCGGAGCGCGAAGCCGGGCAGGCTCAACCGTCGAGCTCCCGGCGAGCGGCGACGCGCACGAACTCGCCGTCCTGGAGGAAGTGCACGCCGTCGGTGATGACCTGCGCGCCGGCACTCAGGCCGTCCGCCTCGACCTGGAACAGCTCGCCCACCTTTCCGACCAGGCGCACGGGCGTGCGCTTCGCCTCCGAGCCCTCGAGCAGGAAGAGGACGCCGCTCTCGTCGTCGACGGGTACCACCGCGTCCATCGGCACGTAGAGCGCGACCTCGGGAGGTGCATCCTCCAGCAGGACCGGCACGAGCTGTCCGGGGCGCAACAGCCAGTCGGGCTTGTCGACGATCACGGGGCCGCCCTGGAAGTCGGGGGGCAGGTCGTGGGCGATGGTCTGTTGGGCCTCCATTCCGCCGGCGTCGGTGATCTCGCGGAACAGGAAGATCCCCTGGTAGTTCAGGTAGCGGTCGCCCGGAACCACGCGGAACCGCTGGGTGTTCAGGACGTGGTCCTTCGGAGCCGGGTCGTGCCAGGTGCGGTCCGGATCGGCCCAGACGTAGTACCCCTCCGCGTCCTCGCGCAGCGCGTGGTTGGCCTCCACGAACATCGTGCCGTCCTCATGGACGAAGAGCGCCGTGTAAGTGTCGATGCGCACCATCTGCGACCTCGGGTCCTCCGGTGCGAAGGTGAGGCGCGTCCGCTCGTTGCGGGTCATGAGCGACAGCAGGAAGGTGCGCGTCTCCGGGTCGGCCGCCGTGGCCTTCTCGTAGATCCGCCCGTAGCCCGGCTCTTTCCGCCCCGGCAGGCGGATGCGCGCGACGTCGCCCTCGCGCACGCGAGCGGCCGTCGCCGCGGAGACCGCCAGGTCGACCTTGATCGGGTTCATCATCACGAGGTGCGCGACCGCCGCAGCTCGCCGCGCATACCCACCGGCCTCGAGGTAGATCGCCGACACCTCGCTGTCGAACGGCGCGCGCAACTCGCAGCGCTCGAGGTCGTAGTCGGCTTGCTTCAAGGCCTCCTCGGCCTGGGTGACGGCTGCCCCCAGGGCAATGATCTCCGAGCGCTTGGTCTCGAGGGAGGCCTTCGCCTGCTCGAGCTTCGCCTGCATGGCGTCGCGGTCCGCAGTGACCCGGATGAGGTCCACCTCCGCGACCGCGTTGGCCTTGAACGCCTCTTCGAAGCGTATGAACTCCGCCTGCGCGCGGTCCCGCTCCGCGGTGGCCGCCTTGACGTTCGCGGGCTGCACCTGCTCGAGCTCGACCCGCGCGGTCGCGAGCTGCGCCTCGGCCACGTCGAGCGCGGCCTGGGCGGAGTCGCGGGCGATCCGGTACGTCCTGGTGTCGAGGAGCGCGAGGAGGTCCCCGTCCACCTTGACCTCCCCGTCCTCGGCCCAGCGCCCGGTGAGGTTCGTGCCCCGCTCGACGATGAACTCGATGCGGCCCTCGACCTCGAACGCGATGTCCTCCTCCTTCCACGACTTCACCGAGCCGGTGAGCAGCAGCGGCTTCACCGGATCGAACTCGGTCAGGGTCAACACCGTGACGGGGCGTGGGCGCGGGGCCGGCGCGGGCGGGGCCTCGGGCGCGCAGGAGAGCAGGACGGGAAGCAGCCAGAGCGGAGTTCTCATTTGCCGGCAAGTCTAGCGGGGTGGGCGAGGCTGTCGTGAGCGCGTTTCCGAGTGGCCTCGGTGCATCCCTTCGGCCCTCGCTTGCGACTTCGCGCGCGCGATCCTCCGGGGCCGGCGGGGCCGCGCACGGGGTCGAAGCCCGGCCGCGTCCAGGTTCGAGAGCGTCGCCTCCGCGAGGTCGGCGGGCTGGATCGTGGCTCCGGACTGGGAGGGGCGGGGACGGCGCCGGGCTTGGTAACCTGCGGGGCCCCTCGACGCCTCGATGACATCGCCGATCCTCTGCTCGTCCGCCGGCCCCCTCGCCCCCGTCCAGGACCTCGCCGCCGCCGGGTCCTGGGTCGTGCTCCTCGCGTCGTACCTGCTGGGCTCGATCCCGTTCGGCCTGGTCGCGGCGCGCCTGAAGGGTGTCGATCTGCGGCAGGCGGGCAGCGGCAACATCGGCGCGACCAACGCGGCCAGGGTCCTGGGGCGGCCGGTCGGGCTGCTCGTGTTCGCGCTCGATCTCCTGAAGGGCTGGATCCCGGCCTTCCTGCTGGCGCCGTGGGCCGCGGACGCCGAGGGCGTCCTGCGGCTGCAGGTCGCCTGCGGGGCCGCCGCGGTGCTGGGACACGTGTTCCCGGTGTGGCTGGGCTTCCGCGGCGGCAAGGGCGTCGCCACGGCCTGCGGGGCGCTGCTCGCGATCGATCCCGTGGTGTTCCTCGCGGGCGGGGCGGCCTGGCTCGTGGTGCTCGGCCTCTCGCGCTTCGTGGGGCTCTCGTCCATCGCCATGGGCCTCGCCTTCGTGGCGGCCGCGTGGTGGCGCGCGCCGGCGGGGTCGCTCGACCTCGTGGTCGGGACCGCGCTGCTGGCAGTCTTGATCCTGGTCCGACACCGCTCCAACATCCGGCGCATGCTGTCGGGCACCGAACCGAAGATCGGGCGACCGAAGGGGGCCGCAACGTGAGCGAACGAGCCAAGCGCGTGCTGGTGATCGGCGACGGCAGCTGGGGGACGGCAATCGCCCGGCACCTGGCGGATCTCGGGGTGGAGACGACCCTCTGGTGCGCCTTCCTCGAGAGCGCCGAGGAGCTCCGGAAGAAGCGCGAGAACGTGCGCTTCCTGCCGGGCTTCCCGCTGCCGGATTCGCTGAAGATCAGCGCCGACCCGCACTCGGCCGCCGAGGGCGCGGACCTCGTCGTCAGCGTGGTGCCGACGCAGTACCTGCGCTCGGTCGCGTCGCGCTTCGAGGATGCGCTGACGGGCACGGTCCCGATCGTCTCGGCGACCAAGGGCCTCGAGATCGAGACCCTGCAGCGGCCGAGCCAGATCCTGCGCGAGGTGCTGGGCAAGCGCCCGACCTGCGTGCTGACCGGCCCCAGCCACGCGGAGGAGGTCGCGCGCAAGCTGCCGGCTTCGGTCGTGGCCGCGAGCCGCGACGAGAAGCTCGCCGTTCGCGTGCAGGAGACGTTCAACTCGGAGTCGTTCCGCGTCTACACGAACAACGACCCCGCCGGCGCGGAGCTCGCGGCGGCGTTGAAGAACGTCATCGCCCTGGCCGCGGGGATCTCGGACGGACTCGAGCTGGGGGACAACGCCAAGGCCGCGCTGTTGACGCGCGGCATGGTCGAGATGGCGCGCTTCGGCCGCGACCACGGCGCCAAGCCGGAGACCTTTTTTGGACTCGCGGGCATCGGCGACCTCATCACGACGTGCTGCTCGAAGCACTCTCGCAACCGCGCCGTGGGCGAGGCGATCGGACGCGGCAAGACGCTCGAGGAAGTTCTGAAGGAGATGTCCATGGTCGCCGAAGGCGTCTGGACGACGAAGGCGCTGTTCGGCCCGGAGTCGGAGACCGTGATCGAAAGCCTGCCCATCGCCGGACAGGTGCACGACGTGCTCTTCGCGGGCAAGGACCCGCGCGCGGCCGTGCTGGATCTGATGCGACGCGAACCCGCCGAAGAGATGCGCGGAGTGATCGGGAAGAAGAAGTAGCGTGAACCTGGCCTTCGGATTCCTGTCGTCGTTCGGTGTGACGCTCGCCCTGCTGATCGGGGTCGTCTACACGGGCTTCAAGGCGCGCCGCCGCGTGCACCTGCCGCTGGTCGCCGCGACGGTCGTGGCCCTGTGCGTGACGATCTTCTTCGCCGAGCGCCTGGGCCACGAGCTCGACCTCGAGAGCGCCGGCGTCATCACGCCGATCCATCTCACTCTCGCGAAGCTCGCGACGCTCTCCTTCCTGCTCCCCCTGATCACCGGCGTGCGCACCCTGCGCAACCCCGGCAACCGCCGCCTGCACCGCATCGCCGCCTTCACCGCCCTGACCCTGACCGTCGCCGCCGCCGGCACGGGCACCGCGATGTGGCTCCTGGCCGACCCGCTGCCCGCGTCCCCCGGCCCGATCAGCGCCCCGGAGCCCGCGCCCAGCTCGATCCTCGACGCCCCGGCGCTCGAACCCCAGCCGATCGAAGCGGTCGCCCCTCTCGATTGACCCCCGCGCCCCCCGGCGCTACCGTGTTCGGCCTTCCACCGGGAAGAAGTCGGGGCGTGGCGCAGTTTGGCTAGCGCGCTGCAATGGGGTTGCAGAGGTCGGA
>CAYGPA010000195.1:8853-9412 GCA_964351535.1 uncultured Planctomycetaceae bacterium | reverse complement strand
TTGTTGATGTTCACGCCGCGCCGGAAGCTCTGGAAGCCGTGGTCGGCGCAGATCATCAGCGTGTCGTCGGGCTGCAGGTACTGGTCGACGACCTCGCCGACGACGCGGTCGATCTGGCGGTAGATGGCGGGGATCGCCTCCTGGAGCGTGATCGTCTCGCCGAAGAAGGTCATCTCGCGGCCGGCCTTCTCGGCGTCGTACATCGGGTGCTGGGTGTCGTAGAACTGGTACATCATGTGCTGCACGCGATCGGGCGTGCTGAGCACCGAGAAGAGCAGGCGCCAGTCGTCGCGCGCGAGCGCGGCGTGCAGCATCTTCTCGCGCCAGCGCATCGTGAACTCGATGTCCTCCATGAACGTGACCGGGTCGACGATCTCGTCCTTGAAGGGCATCGTCATGCAGGCCCAGCCGATCGTCTCGTAGGGACCGATCTCCGACTCGAGCTCGGCCGAGAAGCCGTGCGGCTGGCTGATCGGCTGCCAGAAGGGCGCCGCGGCGGGGTCGATCTCGAGCGAGTTGACGTAGAGCTCGAAGGGCTCGTCCATCGACAGCACCTTCG
>CAYGPA010000195.1:1430-8843 GCA_964351535.1 uncultured Planctomycetaceae bacterium | reverse complement strand
CCTTGTAGGGCGTCACGAGCTGCGCCGGGGTCTTGGCGGTCGCCTTGGCCTTGGCGGCCGGGTTCGAGGCGAAAGTCAGGTGGTACCACTCCGGCCCCTCGCCCTCGGAGAGCACCTGCGTCTCGGTGCCGAGTGTCACGGCGACCTGGTCGCCCCGGCGCTCGACGACGAGGTCGGCGGTCAGGCGCCCCTCCTCGCCGTTCGCGGCGGTCTGCTTCGTCTTGAGCTCGGCGAGGGCGTCGTTCAGCTCCGCGCGCTTGCGCGGATCGGCGTCCTTCATCTTGGCCGTGAGCGCGTCCATCTCCTGCTGGAGGCGGTCGATCTCGTAGTGGTTCTTCGGCCCGTAGACGAGCGACTGGATCTTGCCGTCCTGCTCGTAGACGCGGAACTTGTCGCCGCCCGAGCCCGTGTCGCTGCTGCGCGTGTGCGGCGGCTCGTGGGGCCACAGCTCGTCGGTCGTGTAGATGAAGAAGCTCTGCACGCCGCCGCGCGCGTCGGGCACGCCGAGGCCCGCGAGGAGGCGCACGTTCTCGACCGGCTCGCGGTCCCAGGCCTGCGCGGCGTCCAGCACGATGCTGGAGACGCCGGCCTGGCCGGCGACCTCCCAGAACGGCGCGGCCTTGAGCACGTTGGCGACGCGCGGCATCGAGCTGGGCAGCAGGCCGCGCCAGTACATGCCGCCGGCGAAGGCCACGCCGCCGAGGACGAGCGACAGCACGACCGCCGTCACCGCGCGCAGCTTCAGGAGCAGCGCGAAGACGATCGCGAAGAAGAGGAAGACCGCGCCGCCGAGGATCCCGCCGAGTTTCATCGGTGACCACGTCGGGACGGGCGCGTCCTGCAAGTCCTCCACCGGCGTCGCCACGTCCAGCTCGAGGTGCCCGAAGAACGGGAAAGGCGTGTTGTTCGAATGGAAGTGCCGGCGCACGAAGCCCGGAACGCCCGTCTTGGCCGGGTTCTGACCCGAGTTCAGCGAGGCCCACGACACCGGGGACTCCGCCGAGGCCGTCGGGGTCAGCGGCGCGAAGGTCCCCGTCTCGGAGAGCTTGCGCAGGTTGGGCAGGCCGCCGGCCTCGATCAGCTCGCGCGTGGTGCGGGCGTCTCCCCCGTCGAAGCCGAGGACGATCAGGCGCCCGTCCGCGGCCGCGGAGGACCGCGCAGGGGTCGTCGCGCCGGCCGAATCGAGGCACAGGACCGACCCGGCGAGGAGAACGAGGAGCAGGGGGAGCAGACGCGAGGGGGAGACGAACATGGGGAGTCCGGAGGGTCGACCGTCCGCTCGGGCGCGGGGTCCGCGTGGGAAATCGGGGGGCGGCTGGGCTATAAAGCCGCGCTCGGTACGCGTGAGCTTGCGGAAACGTGAGCGTTCGAGAACGGTTTCGGGCGGCAGAGCGTAGGAGAGCCGATCGCGCCCTGTCAATCGACCGCGGACGCTCCGGGCTGGAGCCTCCAACCGCCCGCGGACCGCCACCGTACCGCCCCCGAGCCTCGATCGTGCACTTCCCTACTGGATCCGGCGCGTGCCCTGCCCCCGGCGCGAGCCCTGCCGAACCGTCGCGGACCCGGCGAGCGCTCGGGCCGTCGGCGGGACGCGCCGTTCTGCTGCTCGTGCTGATCCTCGGCGCGCTCGGCGTCCTCGCGGGCCTGGCGTTCCTGCTGCGCGAGGAGCCGGCCGGGTCGCCGGCCGCGACCACCGCCTCGCCCGGGCTCGACGCGCTCGGCGCCCCCGCGCCCGCGGAACCCCTGCGGACCGAGGTCGCGGGCGGCGGCGCACCCGCGATCGAGGTCGGCGCCCCCCGGCGCATCGACCGCCCCCTCGGCAGCCTGGACGGCCGCGGTCGCCTGCGCGGCAGCGTGGAGGTCGCGCGCGGCGAATTTCCGCCGACGTGGCGCCTGATCCTCTCCCCCTCGGAGACGATCCGCGGTCAGGCCGCCGGCGAGGCGCGCGTGCTGGACTTCACCGCCGCCGAGCGCGAGTTCGAGCTCGACGACCTGCCGCTCGCCGGCTACGACCTGCGCGTCGAGGCCCCGGGCATGAACACGCGCGTGCAGCGCGTGCTGCTCGAGAAGCCCGTCACCGACCAGTTCGTCGTCCTGCAGCTCGTGCCCACGGGGTTCGTCGACGGCCGCGTGCTCGACGAGGACGGCGGGCCGGTCGCCGCGCTGCCCGTGGTGCTCGAGGCCGTCCCCGCCGGCACCCGGCAGTCGATCGAGACCGACCCCGGCGGTGCCTTCCACCTCGCCGGCGTGCTCGACGGCGACTACCGCATCACCGCGGGAGACCCGGACCTGCCGCTCTCCTCGAAGGAGCTGCGCTTCGTCGCTCCCAGCCTGCACGTCGAGCTGCGCGTGCCGGTCCTCGGACACGTGACGTGCCGCGTGGTGGACGCGTTCGGCGCGTCCGTCGAGGGCGTGGAGGTGCTGGGCTTCGGCCCGCGCGGCGCGTCCGTCTCCGGCGTCAGCGACCGCGCCGGCCTGGTGCAGCTCCCCCACCTGCCGCCGGGCAGCTACCGGCTCGTCGCCGACGACGAACACCACGGGCGCGGCCGTGCCCGCCTCGAGCTCGCGCCGGGCGAGCGCGGCGAAGCCCGGCTGGCGCTCACGCGATGAGCTCGCCCCGTGCTCCGGGGACGCGGGTCCCCGACGTGCTGCGGCTCGCGCTGCCGGCGGTGGTGTCGTACGTCCTCAACAACGCGTACCGCATCAACGACCAGTACTGGGTGCAGGGCCTCGGAGCGGAGGCGCAGGCCGCGCTGGGCGCCAGCACGTTCGTGCTGATCCTGCACTTCTCGCTGGTGTTCCTGGCCGTCGCGGGGACGCTCGCGCTCGTCGCCCGCGCCACGGGGGCCGGAGATCCCGAGCTGCGCGACGCGACCATCGCCCAGGCCCTGTGGATCGTCGCGGCGATCGGCGTCGGCAGCGCGCTGCTGCTCCCCGACCGCGTCGACTGGATCGCGAGTGCCGTCGGCCTCGAGGGACTCGCCGCGGAGCGCTGCGCGGAGTACCTCGGCGCGCTGTTCTGGCTGGTCCTGCTCGTCGTCACGCCGACGATCGTCGACGCCGCCATGATCGGCATGGGCAACACGCTGCTGCCGATGCTGCTCATGGTCCTCGCGCTCGTCTGCAACTTCGTCCTGAACCCCATGCTGATCTACGGGCCGGCGGCGGCCGACCTCGACCTGCCGCTCGCGTCCACGGCCGGCGCGCTGGCCGAGACGCTCGGGATCGAGGGGCGCGGCATGGCCGGCGCGGCCGCGGCGACGGCGCTGTCGCGCGCGCTGACGTCGGTCGTGGGCCTGCTCCTGCTGCGCGGCGTGTTCGGCGTCCGGCTGGGCCGGCACCTCGCGCCCAGCCTGCGCCGCATGCGCGCCATCGTGCGCATCAGCGCCCCGATGGCGGCCTCGATCGCACTCTACGCGCTGGTCTACTGGGGACTGCTGCGCTGGGTCGTGACCCCGCTGGGCGATCCCGTCGTCGCGAGCCTCGGCATCGGCTTCCAGGTGTTCGAGGGCGTCAGCTTCCCGTGCTGCCTGGGAGTCTCGATCGCCTGCGCCTCGCTCGTCGGTCGCTGCATCGGCGCGCGCGACGAGGCCGCCGCGTGGCAGGCCGTGAGCAGCGCGCGCCGCATCGGGATCGGGCTCGGACTGACGATGATGGTCCTCTTCCTCGTCGCCAGCCGCTGGGTCGTGCCGGCGTTCACCGACGATCCGCAGGTGATGCTCGAGACGCGCGGCTACGTGTTCGTGCTGGCCTTCGGGCAGGTCTTCGTCGCCCTGGAGGCCGTGCACGAGAAGACGCTGATGGGCGCGGGCACGACGCGCCCCGCGCTCTGGATCGGCGCGACCGGCAACGCGCTGCGCATCCCGCTGGGCTACGCGCTGGCCTTCGGCGCGGGCCTGGGCAGCACCGGCGTGTGGTGGGCCCTGACGGCCACGACCGGGCTGAAGGCGCTGCTGCTCTTCCTCATCGTCGAGCGCGGGCGCTGGCTCGCGGAGTCCCTCGCGGCGCACGACTCGATCCACGGACCGGAGCCCGCGGCGGGCCTCGAGGACCCCGCCGCCGCGCCGTGAGCCCCGCGCGGAGGCCCGCGGCCCTCGAGGCTCCGGGGCCTCGGAAGCGCGCGGAGGCCGTCGAATTGCATCGCGACGGTCCGCCCGTAGACTCGCCCGCCATGCCTGCACAACCCCTGCTCGACTTCGACGCCCTCGACCTGTCGAAGCCCGTGGCCCCGCTCGAGGAGATCCGCGCGCGCTGCAAGCAGCGCGGACGGCTGGCGCTCATCGACGCCGTGGTGCACGTCGACATCGAGGGGCGACTGGTCGTCGGCTACAAGGACCTGAAGGCCGACGACTGGTGGGCCGAGGACCACATCCCGGGACGTCCGATCTTCCCGGGCGTGCTGATGATCGAGGGCGCGGCCCAGCTCTGCACGTTCGACTACGTCGGGCGGACGGGCGAGGACGCGGCGGGCTTCGTCGGTTTCGGCGGCGTGGATCGCGCGCGTTTCCGCGGGCAGGCGCTGCCCGGGCAGCGCCTCTACTGGGCCGTGCGCGCGGAGCGACTGCGCAAGACGATGTTCACGTACACCGCCCAGGGCTTCGTCGACCACGCGCTGATCTTCGAGAGCCAGATCCTGGGCGTCGTGGTCTGACGGCGCCGTTTCGATCTACGCGTCACGAATCGTCCGGGCCAGGCCCTCAGGCCTCGGCGCCGGCCTCTTCCTCGGGCTCGGGCTCGGGCTCGAGGATCGCGACCACGTCGAGCTGCCGGCACTCGCAGGCGACGCCGAGCAGCTCCGAGAGCGACGGGGGCGTGGCCCCGCCCTCGCCGCTGATGGCCTCCTTGGCGTAGGTGGCGTGCTGGGTGCGCACGTGTACGCGCAGCTCGCCCGGCTCCTGCGGCTCGATTGCGAGGAACTCCACCCAGCGCTTGCGGTCCAGGTTCGCGCGGCGGTGCGCGACGCGCTCGGGGGTGAACTGGGTCACCTCGACGCGCTGCCCGACGAGCTCCGCGACGCGTTCGGGGTCGACCTCGCCGTCCACGCCGACCCGAGCCTCGTACTCCTTGGCGCACTTCGCTTCCTTGATGACGCGCACCCGGCCGCGCTCGGTCCAGTGCAGGCCCAGGACCTCGATCTGGCCCTCGTTGCGGCGGTTGATCTCGGCCTCGACCTCGGCGAGGTCGACGCGCAGCTCCTTGGGGTCGATCAGCTCGAACACGAACGGGCGGCCGTCGCCGAGCATGCGCACGTTCACGTCCTCGCGCCCGGCTCCGTGAAACTTGTTCTTGCGGGTCCGGAAGGCGCGTCCCAGCACGAAGCCGATCAGCTCCTGCACGGAGTAGCGCGTCAGCTTGCCGTAGCCCTCGCAGCGCTCGCACTTGCGCCGGCGCCGCGGATGCCCCTTGCACTCGGGGCAGAAGAACACCGTCTGCGGCAGGTCGCGAACCAGCTTGCGGTAGCGCCCCTCGAGGTAGATCTTCGCGGGGCGGGGCGGAGCGGAGCGCGTGGACTCCGCCGAACGCGGAGAGGGCTCGTGCTGGTTCATGGATCGAGTCCGGTCTCGGGGACGCTCGGGCGTCCGAACGAATGGAACGTTCGCGAGCCCGGAGGCCGGTCGAACGCAGCGCGGGAGCGCGAGCGCGGCGAACCGGGCGGGCGGCCGAGCAGGATAGGGCCAGCGACCGGCCGGTTGAAGGCGCGCGGCCGGAATCCGACTCGGGACCTCCACGCCCCCGCCGCGCGCCGACCCATCTGCTCCCCGGCGCGGCACTTTGCTCCGTCGAGTCTTGCGACCCGTTCCCCACCGGGGGAACATCGCCCCGCGCTCTCGCCCCCCCCTCCATGACCCCCGACCCCCAGGTGGACGAGGGGACCGCAGCCCGTCGAGTGGTCTGTACGGTCCCCACCTACGACGAGTCGTTGAACATCCTGGCCCTGTGTCGGGAGCTGCTCGACCTCGGGCCCGAATACCAGGTGCTGGTCGTCGACGACGACTCGCCCGACGGGACCTGGAAGCTCGTCCGCGACGCCGCGGTGGACGAGCCGCGGCTGCACCTCCTGCACCGCACGGAGGACCGCGGTCGCGGCCGCGCGGGTCGCGACGGCTTCGTGCGCGCGCTCGAGATGGACGCCGACGTCGTGATCGAGATGGACGCGGACTTCTCGCACCACCCGAGCTACGTGCCGCGGCTGATCGAGCGCCTGTGCCGGCGCGGATCGGAGGTCGGACTCGTGCTCGGCTCGCGCGGCGTGCAGGGCGGCAAGGACGCCGAGCGCGGCTTCCTCCGCCAGGTCGTCACGCTGCTCGCCAACCTCTACATCCGCGTGCTGCTGGGTCTGCCGGTGCGCGACTGCAACTCCGGCTTCCGCTGCTGGCGGCGCGAGACGCTCGTGGCCATCGACGTGGCCTCCACGTTCTCCTCGGGTCCGGCCATCGTCCAGGAGCTGCTCTTCAAGACCGCGCGCAAGAAGATCGGGATCGCCGAGGTCCCGATCGAGTTCCGCAACCGCGCCGCGGGCGAGTCGACGCTGACCCTGCGCAAGCTCCTGAAGGGCTACTTCACCGTGCTCTACCTGCGTTGGCTGGCGATCACGGGTCGCCTGTAGAAGTCCGGCGATGACGCGGAGACCTCCCCTCGAGCTCTGGACGGCCGTCGCGGCCTACCTGGGGCTGCGCGTCCTGATGCTCGTCACGGCCTTCGACGAGTCGGCCATGCACATGTACGAGCTGTACCCGATGGGGACGATCCCCGAGGTGCTGCTCGAAGGCGTCGACGTGCCGCTGCGCTTCTCCTACGACAACGCCGCCGGGCAGCTCGTCGTCGGCGTCCTCGCGCTGCCGTTCTATGCCCTGCTGGGATCGACCTACGTCGCTCTGAAGCTCGTGCCGCTGCTGCTCGGCCTCGGGGCGCTGATCCTCGCCTGGAGCTTCACCCGCAGCACGTTCGGCCGGCTCGCCGGGGGCCTCGCGGCGTGGCTGTTCGCGCTCGGTCCGACGACGGCGGTCAAGTACTCGCTGATGGCGTCGGGCAACCACTTCGAGAACCTGTTCTTCACGATGCTCGCCGTGTGGGCCGCCTTCCGCCTGCACCGCGAAGGGTCGACGACGCGGCTCTTCGTCGCGGGCTACACCGCGGGCCTCGCGATCTTCGTGTTCCTCGGCGCGATCACGCCGGTCGGGCTGCTCGCGCTGCTCCACTTGGGACGGCGCGGCTGGCGGCGCACGCTGCGCGACCTGCCGGTGGCGGGCGGCGGCTTCCTGCTCGGGATCCTGCCGCTCCTCGTCGTGAACTGGACGACCGACGCGCGCGGAGCGTCGTTCCTCGACTCCAAGTTCGGCGGCGAGGGCTACGCGTCACCCGCGCGCGTGGCGGAGCGCTTCGTCGCGTTCTTCGCCGAGCACCTGCCGCGCG
>CAYGPA010000195.1:0-1330 GCA_964351535.1 uncultured Planctomycetaceae bacterium | reverse complement strand
CCCGCGCGCGTGGCGGAGCGCTTCGTCGCGTTCTTCGCCGAGCACCTGCCGCGCGCGAGCTGCTTCGAGTCGTTCCTGGGCGTCCCGGGCGTCTGGGCCGACCGCCTGCTGCTCGCGGGCTTCGTCGTCGCCTGGCTGCTGGCGCTGCCCCTCGCGCTGCGCGCGTTCGCGCGCCTGTTTCGCGGGGCGCTCCGCCCCGAGGGCTCGGCCGACCGGGACGCGCCCGCGAGCGACGGCGGGCAGCTCGCCGGAGACGCGCTGCTCCTGCTCGTGGCGTACCTGCCGCTCACCGGCCTGGCGTTCGGCCTCAGCGACCTGATCATCGGCAACCACGCGCCTCCGCTCGAGGTCGCGGGCTACCGCTACTTCCTGCCGCACTTCCTGCTGGCCGTTCCGCTGATCGGCTGGGCGTGCACGCGCCTCGCCGCGCTGGGCGGCCCGCGCGCCGCGGCGCTGCTGGCCGGTCCGGTGCTCGTCACGGGGCTCTTCGACCTCGCGCTCGTCGACTTCTCGTTCGCGCGCGCGGGGACCGGGTTCCACTACGTCGGCTACAACTTCGAGAGTGCGTCGAAGGCGCTCATCGGGAAGAAGAACGGCCTGACGCAGCAGGAAGTCGTCGAACACGCCGAGCGCTACCCGCCGCCGTTCCGCCAGCAGCTCTACGTCGGCTTCGGCTACCACCACGCGCTGAAGGCGACGCAGAAGACCCCCGCGCCGGCCTCGCCCGACGTTCCCGCGGTCCTCGCGGGCTACCCGGCCGAGTTCGCTCCGGAGCTCGCGCGCGGCGTCGGCCACTACCTGCGCGAGCTCACGCGCTACGTCCCCGACCGCGTGCCCGACGTGCGCGCCCAGCTCGTCGCGTGGCGCGCGGCGGGCGCGCCGTGGCTCGACGACGTGGTCGAGGGCTTCAACCAGCACTGGGACTTCCTGCTCGAGTCGCGCAGCGGCGCGCAGCTCGACGAGAACGAGGAGTGGCGCCGCGGGATGCCGGTCGAGCTGCACGACGCCTTCGCGCGCGGGCAGGGACGCCTGTGCGGGCGCCTGCTGCGCCGCGGCATCCGCAGCGAGCGCGAGCGCGTCGCGGCCGTCCTGGCCGCGCTCGAGCCCGCGCGCCGGCCCGCGTTCCTCGCCGGCCTGGGCCGCGGCCTGGCCGACGGCGGCGAGGAGCCCGAGCTGCCGCGCGACCTCGCGGAGCTGCTCCCGGACCCGGCCGAGCGCGCGGCGACCGAGGCCGCCTACGCCGCCGAGGCCGCGCGCATCTTCGGCGGCGCCTGAGGCTCCGCAGGGGCCCCCAGCAGCCCGTTGAAGAAGTGCTCCAGATGCCAGGGCC
>CAYGPA010000194.1:0-9425 GCA_964351535.1 uncultured Planctomycetaceae bacterium | reverse complement strand
ACCAGCAGAAGAAGCTGGGCGAGTGCTCGGGCGGCATGCGCAACCGCGTGCTGCTCGCCAAGATGCTCCGCGAGCCCGCCAACGTCGTCATCATGGACGAGCCGACCAACGACCTGGACCTCGAGACGCTGCGCGTGCTCGAGGAGGCCATCCAGGAGTACCCGGGCTCGATGATCATCGTCACCCACGACCGCTACTTCCTGAACCGCGTCGCGACGCACATCCTCGCGTTCGAGGGCGACGGCGTCGTGAACTTCCACTACGGGGACTACGAGTCCTACGCGGAGTGGCGCGCCAAGGATCGCGCGGAGCGAGGCGTCGGGCCCGAGTCGCGGGCGGGCAAGTACCGCAAGCTGTTGCGTTCCTGACCGCGACCGGTCCCAGCACCGCGAGATTCCCCTTGGACGAAGGCCAGCACTCCGCGATCGGCCTCGACGAGTGGGACTCCTCGCTCGAACTGGACGGCGACCTCAGGCTCGCGCGCAGCATCCTGAGTGCGTACCGCGCGCCGAATCCCGACCAGGCCCGCGTGCGGCGGCGCATGGTGGCTTTCGTCGACGCGCACCCCGAGGACGCCCACCGCCGCGCGTGCCTCGAGGGCCACCTGACGGCCTCCGCCCTCGTGCTGGACGCCGCTCGCGAGCGCGCGCTGCTGACCCACCACAGGAAGCTCGGGCGCTGGCTGCAGCTCGGAGGTCACTGCGACGGCGACGCGAACCTCCCCGCCGTCGCGCTGCGCGAAGCCCGCGAAGAGAGCGGCATCGAAGGCCTGCGCGTCGTGCCCGCCCCGATCGACGTCGACATCCACACGATCCCCGCCCGGCCCGGCGAGCCCGAGCACCTGCACCTCGACACGCGCTTCGTCGTGCTGGCGCCCGCGGGCGCGACGTTCCGTGCGAACCACGAGTCGCACGAGCTCGCCTGGGTCTCCCCCGCCGAGATCGAGCGTCTCGACGTCGACGCCTCCGTGCGTCGGCTCTTCGACCGCTGCTTCGCGTCTTCCTGATGCACCCCCCACGCGCGCCCGACCCGAGACCTCGATGTTCCTCGCCCTGCTGCTACACGCCTCGACGACCGTCGCCCCGGCCCTCCAGGACGCGAGTCCGCGCTTCGCCTCGTCGCGCCGCGTGCTGCTCGACCTGCCGCTGACCGAGGAGGAGGACGCCTTCACCTTCGCGGTGTTCGGCGACCGCACCGGCGGCCCCCCCGAGGGCGTCGCCGTGCTGGCCGAGGCCGTGCGCGAGGTCAACCTGTTCGGGCCCGACCTCGTGATGACCGTCGGAGATCTGATCCAGGGCTACAACGAGGAGACCCAGTGGCTGCGCGACTGCGACGAGTTTCGCGAGATCATGGGGCGCCTCGACATGCCCTGGTTTCCCGTCGCCGGCAACCACGACATCTACTGGCGCGGCGAGGGACCGCCCCCCGCGGGCGAGCACGAGGCCGCCTACGAGCGGCACTTCGGCCCGCTGTGGTACGCGTTCCGGCACAAGCGCGCCTGGTTCGTCGTGCTGTACTCCGACGAGGGGAATCCGGAGACCGGCGAGAAGTCGATCTCGAAGCCCGAATCGCAGCGCATGTCGCCCGAGCAGCTCGCGTGGCTCGAGGAGACGCTCGACCGCGCGCGCGAGGCCCCGCACGTCTTCGTGTTCCTGCACCACCCGCGCTGGATCGGCCGCAACTACGGCGACGACTGGGAGCGCGTGCACCGCGTCCTCGCCGACGCCGGCAACGTGAAGGCGGTCTTCGCGGGACACATCCACCGCATGCGCTACGACGGGCCGCGCGACGGGATCGAGTACTTCACGCTGGCGACCGTCGGCGGCTTCCAGGACGGCCATTCGCCCGCGGGCGGTTACCTGCATCACTACGACCTCGTCACGGTGCGTCCCGACGGGCTCTCCGTGGCCGCGATCCCGGTCGGCTCGGCGCTCGATCCGCGCGCGATCTCGGGACGCGTCAGCGACGAGATCGGCCAGCTCGCCCGGGGCCTGGCGCCGCGCTGGGCGGGCACCGTGGAGCTCGGCGGGGACCTCGCGGCCGCCGCCGACCTCGGGCTGGCGATCACGAATCCGATCCAGCGCCCCGTCGAACTGGTCGTCGAGCCGCGCTGCCCGGACGGCCGCTGGAGCTTCCAGCCGCGGCGCGTCGCCGTGCGCCTCGGGCCGGGCGCGTCCACGACCGTCGCGCTGCGCGTCGAGCGCGCCGCGAGCCCGCTGGACGCCTCCCTGCGATTGCCGGAGGTCGAACTGGCCGTCGACTACGTCGGGGACGCCGGCGCCCTCGCGCTGAAGGCGCGCAAGCTGCCGCTCCCGGTTGCGGCCCCGACGCTGCCGACTCCCGACCCCTCCCCGGACGAACGGGCGCTCGTACTCGACGGAAGCGGCGCGCACCTGCGCGTCGATTCGGACGCGTTCGAGCTGCCCGACGACCCGTTCACGCTCGAAGGCTGGCTGAAGGCCGACGATCTCTCCGGCCGCCGCGCCTTCCTGTGCAAGACCGAGAGCTCCGAGTACGGCCTGTTCGTCGGCAACGGTCGCCCGGCGTTCTACGTGCACCTCGACGGCGACTACGCGGCCGCCGAAGCGCCGACGGCCTCGCTGCAGGCCGGACGGTGGCACCACGTCGCCGGCGCGTTCGACGGCGCCGAGGTACGCCTCTACGTCGACGGTCGACTCGCGGCCCGGCAGGCGGCCCGCGGCCGCCGCACGCGCAACGACCATCCGCTGTTCGTCGGCGCGGACCCGAACGGATCCGGCCAGGCGACCTCGTTCTTCGCGGGCAGCGTGGACGGCGTGCGCCTGTCGCGCGTCGCGCGGTACGCGGGCGAGCGCTTCGAGCCCACCCGCCGCCACACGCCGGATCCCGACACCCTCCTGCTCCTCGACATGGACGAGCTGCCCGGTCCGTGGTCGTACGACGCCTCGCCGAGCGCTGCCCATCCGCTGCGCGTCGGGAACGTGAGCTGGGAGCTCGGTGCGGATGGCGACTAGCTTCTCGAACGGCCTGTGGCTGGCTCTCGCGGCCCTCGCCCCGAGCATGCCGGACCCGCCGCGAACGAGCGTGGCGCCGGACCCCGCCAACACGTCGAGCCTGTGGAAGCAGTACCGCGAGGCGCGCCTCGCCGGAAGCGAGCCGACCCTCCCCGACTTCTCCCGCGCGGGCTACCACCAGGGCGACGATCCGCTCCCCTCCCCGTCGTGGAAGGTGTTCGACGTGACCGCGATGGGCGCGGTCCCCGACGACGGAGAGTCGGACCGCGCCGCGATCCTCGCCGCGATCGCCGCCGCGGAGAAGCACGGCTCGGGCATCGTCTCCTTCCCCGTGGGCCGCTTCCGCATCCACGAGCCGACCGACACGGGGAACGAGCCGCTTCGCATCCGCGGGAGCCGCATCGTCCTGCGCGGCAGCGGCAGCGGGCCGGATGGGACGGAGCTCTTCGTGAACGCGCACCTCGAGCCGACGGACCCGAAGAAGATCTGGTCGAGCCCCTACGCGGTCGAGTTCCAGGGCCACGGTCGGACGAAGGTCGAGACCCCGGTCGTCGGCGACGCGCGCCGCGAGACTCGCACCGTGACCGTCGAGGACACGGCGCTCTTCGAGCCGGGCGACTGGGTGCTGCTGCACGTGCTGGACGACTCCACCGAGGCCGTGGCCGCCGCCGTGGCCCCCTACGAACCCGACCCGGCGTGGAAGACGCTCGTCGAGTCCGGTGTGCGCGTGGACGAGCTGCACCAGATCGAGGCGATCGACGGTCCGCGCCTCACCTTCGCGGAGCCGATGCACGTCGACGTGGACGCGTCCCGCGACTGGACGGTGGTCGGCTACGACCCGCTGCAAGAGGTCGGGGTCGAGCAGCTCGCCTTCGTCGGCAACTGGCGGGACAGGTTCCGGCATCACCGCTCGTTCCTGGACGACGGCGGCTGGAGCGGGCTGTCCTTCTCGAAGTGCGTGAACGGCTGGATCCGCGACTGCCGCTTCACGGACTGGAGTCGCGCCGTGTCGATCAAGGCCAGCGCGGCCGTGACGGCCAGCGACCTGGTCCTCGACGGCAACGAGGGGCACAACGCGATCACGGTGAACGACTCGTCGCACGTGCTCGTCCGCGACGTCGCGGACACCGCCGGCCACCACCACGCGAGCGGCGTGGCGGGCAAGTCCTCGGGCAACGTGTTCCTCCGCTGCGAGTACCGCGCCGACACCTGCTTCGAGGCCCACGCCTCCCAGCCCCGCTGCACGCTCCTCGACAGCGTCTCCGGCGGCTGGGACCACGCCCGCTGGGGCGGCGCGATCGCCAACCAACCCAACCACCTGCGCCACCTCGTGCTCTGGAACTACGAGCACACGGGCAAGCACCGCCGCGGCGCGTTCCACTTTATGCAGCCGCGCAGCGAATACGGCCGGATCATCATGCCGATCGTCGTCGGCTTCCACGGCACCCCGCAGGAGTTCGACGAATCCCAGGTCGAGGTCCTCGAGTCGAACGGAGCGGCCGTGCAGCCGGCCTCCCTCTACGAGGCCCAGTTCGAGCTGCGAACGGGGCGGCGGCCCTCGAAGTAGTCCACCGTCGGACCGCCCGACCGCATGGTCCTACCGGATCGTCCCGTCCGAGATGAACTCGTCGACCCAGCACGTTACGACCTCGGCCGCACTACCGGCGAGAAACGTGTCGTCGGGATGCAGGTTGGCGGGTGCCTCCAGCGCGTTGACCCAGGTCCTCGCGCCGCCCGCGCGCGCCGCCTCGAGCAGGCCGGCCGCGGGATAGACCTGGCCGCTCGTGCCGATCGCGGCGAAGTGCGTGCACTGCCGCAGGGCGCGCTCGATGGCGTCGAGCTCGTAGGGCACCTCACCGAACCATACGACGTCGGGCCGCAGCGCGGCATGGCCGCACGACGGGCAGGGCACGAAGGCGTCGGGGTCGACGTGCTCGCGATCCTCGACGACGGCCTCACAGCGCTCGCAGCGCAGACGCGCGAGGCTGCCGTGCATCGGAAGGACCGTCGATCCCGCCCGCTGGTGCAGGTCGTCGACGTTCTGGGTGACGAGCGTGAAGGCCGCGTCCCCGTCCGCGAGCTCGCGCTCGAGCCGCGCCAGCGCCACGTGGGCCGCGTTCGGCTCCACCTCCGCGAGCTGCGCGCGCCGCAGCTGGTAGAAGCGCCACACGAAGGCGCGATCGCGGCGCCAGGCCTGCGGCGTCGCCACGGCGTTCACGTCGTGCCCCTCCCAGGTCCCCCCCGCGTCGCGGAAGGTCTTCACGCCGGAATCCGCCGAGATCCCGGCTCCGGTCATCACGACGACGTGCATCCGCGGCGCCCGCATGCCGCGAGCCTAGCTGCACGGCGACGCGCGCGAAAGCGCGACACCGTCGCCCGGGCTCGCGGGTCGTCGCGTCCTCCGCTCCGACTCGGGCGGCGGACCCCGGGCTACCCCGCGGCGCCGCGAGCGACTTCCGCCGCGATGCGGTGCTCCAGCAGGCGCGCGCCCTGCGCCTCGGCCGGCTCGCCCGAGTGGAGTTCGAGCACGTGGCCCGCGGGGACCTCGTCGGGCGCTTCGAAGGCGGCGCGCTCGCGCAGGTACACCTCCCAGTCGGCGTCGGAGACGTTCTTCGGGTCGCGCGCGCGCGCGTCCATGCGCTCGCGGATCAGCTCCTCGGGCGCCAGCACGTGCACGACGTGGAAGGGCAGGCCGAGGCGCGTGGCCGCGTCGACGTAGGGAGCGCGGAAGCTCGCGCGCGAGAAGGTCGCGTCGACGATGCACGGATGGCCGTGCTCGAGGAACTCGATGGCGTCCTCCAGCAGCGCGCGGTACGTGCGCTCCTTCATGTCCTTCGAGTACATCCCCGTGTCGTAGCCGTCGCGCACGCGCGTGGTCGGCGCCAGGCGCGCCATGAGCTTGCGGCGCACGTCGCTGCGCAGCAGGACGGCTCCCTGGGAGCGCGCGAGGTGCTCGCCCAGCCAGCTCTTGCCCGACGCGGGCAGGCCGCACATCAGGATCAGCGCCGGGGGCAGCTCGTAGGAGCCCGCCAGCGTGAGGTAGCGCAGGGAACGCGCGCGGAGCTCGGCGCGCCGCTCCTCCGGAAGACCCGCGTCGGCGGCGCCGAAGGCCGCTACCTTGCCCCGCACGACCGCGCGGTAGGACTTGTAGAAGGGCATGAGCTCGCGCAGCTCGGGATCCTCGGTGCGCTCGGCGAAACGCTTCACGAGGTAGCCCGAGAACGCGCGGTAGCCCCGGTCGTCCAGGTCCATGGCGAGGAACGCGAGGTCCGCGGCGACGTCTCCACAGCGGAAGCGCTCGTTGAACTCGATGCAGTCGTAGGCCACCGGTCCGCTCGCGGTGAAGCAGACGTTGCCCGCGTGCAGGTCGCCGTGACCGTCGCGGATGCGACCCTCGGCCACGCGGCGCTCGAAGAGCTCGCGACGACGCACGAGGAAGTTGCGGCAGCGCTCGACCAGGAAGGCGTGGTGCGAGGCGCTCAGGATCGGCGTCGCCGGGCGGGGCCCCGTCGCGTTCACGACGAAGGGCGCGAGCTGCTCGAAGTTCTCCTCCGCGTTCGCCTCGATCGCGGCGACGGCACCGTGCTCGTCGACTCCCGCTCCCGTGGCCGCCGTCGCGTGGAACCGCGCCAGGAGCTCCACGAGCTCGCCGATGCGCTCGTTGTCGATCGCCCCGGTCTCCAGCAGACGGTCGAACATGCCGGCGGCCGGGAGGCGTTCCATCTCGACGGCCCACTCGACCGGCTCCCCGTCCGACCCGACGGACAGGTGCCCGTCCGCTCCACGCACGATGGGCACCACGCCGCGGTAGACTTCCGCCGCCATGCGCCGGTTGAGGCGCACCTCCTCCTCGCAGAAGTGGCGACGACGGTCGAGCGTCGTGAAGTCGAGGAACCCCAGGTCGACCGGCTTCTTGACCTTGTAGACGCGCGCGCCGGCGAAGAAGAGCCACGAAATGTGGGTCTGCAGGAACTCGACCTCGGCGGGGCGCTGCGCGTAGGCCTCCGGACGGCGCAGCTCGTCGACCAGGCTCTCGGGAGGGCTCGGCGAGTCCATCGCGGCCATCCTACGCGCCGGCCTCCGCGGGTGCACGCGACAGGGCAGCCGCGCGGCAGCCGCGCGCGCGGGCTCAGGGGCTCCAGGAGAGCTCGACGTCGGCGCCCTCCGGACCGACTTCGAACTCTTCCGGATAGACGCGCACGTTTCCGCCGGTCACGAGCCGGTAGCGCCCGGGCTCGAGCCCCTCGAAGCGCACGGCGGGCCCGCGCTCGAACCGCACGCGGCGCAGGCGCTGGACGTAGTCGGTGTAGCCGTCGATCCGGCCACGCAGCGATGCGCCCTCCGGATCGCTAGGTGGCTCGAACTCGAGGTCCGCCTCCACGAGGTAGACGGCGCTCTCCTCCGGCAGCGGACCGGTGCCCGGCGCGAGCCGCAGGTCGACGAAGGTCCCCGGGCGCAGCTCGACGTCGAACGAACCGGCGGCGGACGAGCCCGGGGCCAGCTCGTCGAGGGACTCGGGGCGGTAGCCCCCGGACTCGTAGTGAACGAGGACCGAGTCGGTGTCGGCGGGCACCTCGAATTCGCGGTAGCCGTCCTCGTCCCGGTCGCGCCCGGAAGAGGTCGCGACGAGACGGTAGGCCTCCTCGCCCGCACCGCGGACCGACACGTAGAAGACGTCGAGCTCGTCTCCCGTGTCGGAGGCGCGCACGCGCAGGCGCACCGTGCGCCCGGCGCCGACCTGGAAGTCCACGGTCCGGTCCCCCGGCCGCACGCCCGCGCGCATCTCCCAGCGCCCGCCGTGGCGCAGTGAGACGTCGAACGGTCCGCCCGTGGACTCGACGCGGAACCTGAAGCGCCCCTCCTCGTCGGTCATGGCGGCGAACTCGGCGTCGTCCTGACCCGCGGCCCGCACGTAGAGCGGCAGGCCGGGGCGCGGCTCGCCCGCGGGCGTCGTCACGCTCCCCGCCACCTCCGTCAGCGTCCACTCGAACTCGAGCGGGACCTCGCGGTCCTCTCCCGGCCGCAGCCGCAATTCGACGCGCGCGCGCTCGCCGACGCGCGGCGCGTACACCCGGGTCGCATCGCGGCGTCCCCACCGGATCCGGGGCTCCAGCTCGACTGGCCCGGCCGCGAGGCCCTCGATCGCGTAGGCGCCGTCCTCGTCCAGCTCGGCGATCCCCGAGTCGTCCCCGGCGGTCCAGTGGACGCGCACGTCTCCGGGCGCTTCCCCGCGGACCGTGACCGTCCCGTGCACGGCGGCCGTGCGTTCGAGGACGAGCTCGGCCCAGACGGCCTCCCCCGGGCCGCCCAGCGCGTCGAGCTCGACGTGCTCGGACAGGCGGCGACCGTCGCGCGCCTCGAGCCCCATGCCCTCGTTCCACGGGACCAGGTTCGCGAACTCGAAGGTCCCGTCGTCCGCCGACCGCGCCCAGGCGCTGCCGGACGCGGCGAGGATCTGGAGACCCTGCGCATCCGCGGCGCGGTCCAGGCCCGCCAGCTCGAGCTGCTCGCGGACGCGCGGCTCGAGCGCGTTCCCGCGGCGGCCGCTGACGAGGACCTTCACGCCCGCGCACGGCGCGCCGTCTCCATCCACCACTATGCCGCGCAGCCGCGTCGGCGGAAGCAGCGGAAGCGTCAGGTGCAAGCCGCTCGCGAGCTCCTCCTGGCGCAGCCGCAGCACGAGGCCGCAGTAGTCCGTCGCGCTGACCGTCAGGTGCAGGTCCTCCTCCCGCCAGTCGCTCGCGAGCGCCGCGCGGACCAGGCCCTGCGCGTCGGAGCGCGCGAACGGCTCGCGCCCCCCCGTCGTGATGCGGCGCAGACGCGCGCCCTCGATCGGTGCGCCCGTGACCGCGTCGACGACGGACGCGGAGAACGCTCCGGGCAGCAGCGGCGTCAGCTCGAGGAGGAGCGCTGCGCCGGGCGCCCCGTCCGCGGCCGAGTGCCAGGTCGCCTCCTGCAGGAAGCCCTCGGCCTCCACGACGACCCGGATGCGCCGGTTCTCGGGCACCGTCAGGACGAACCCGCCGTCCAGGCCGGTCGTCCGTTCCTCCACCGCGTCCGAGCGCGGCGACGGACAGCGCACGCGCGCGTCCGGCACCGCGGCTCCCGTGTCGCGGTCCACCACGCGAGCGCGAAAGGGCACGGCCCGGTCGAGCTGCACCTGGAGCTCGTCCGCGGAGGAGGGCTCGACGGTCTCGACGAAGCCCTCGGCGAGAACGCGAGCGCGCCAGGACGACACGTCGCGCGGGACCGTGATGCGGGCGCGGCCGGTGGAGTCGGTCCGTCCCTCCCGCAGGTGTGGGCCCCACTCGATCGTCACGGACGCGCCGGCGAGGCCCCGACCCGCGGCGTCGACCGCGTGCACCGCGATCGAGCGCGCGGCTCCGGGAAGCCGTCGGGCCGGCGGCGGGGACGCCGCGTCGGGCGGCGTCG
>CAYGPA010000193.1:0-9432 GCA_964351535.1 uncultured Planctomycetaceae bacterium | reverse complement strand
TCGACCGCGTCCTGGGGACCGCGCAGGGCCTCGATGCCCGCGTGCTGCACGGGCGCCGACGGGCAGGAGTTCGAGTTGATCTGCAGCCGCTCGGCCGCCGCCACGAGGTGCTTCGGCCACACGCCGTAGCCCAGCCGCCAGCCGGTCATCGAGTACGTCTTGCTCCAGCCGTCCAGGAGGATCGTGCGGTCGCGCAGGTGCTCGTAGCGCAGGAAGCTCGCGTGCTCGAACCCGTCGTAGGTCATGCGCGCGTAGATCTCGTCGGCGAGCACCACGACGTGCGGGTGCTTCTCGAGTCCCTCGGCGAGCTTGTCGAGCTCCTCCTTCGGCACCACCCCGCCGGTCGGGTTGGCCGGCGTGTTCAGGATCAAGAGGCGCGTCGCCGGCGTGATCTTCGCGAGCACCGACTCGGCGCTGAAGGAGAAGCCGTTCTCCTCGAGCAGCTCGATCGGGACGGGCTCGGCGCCCGAGAAGCGAATCATCGACTCGTAGATCGGGAAGCCCGGGTTCGGGTAGAGGATCTCGGTCCCCGGCTCGCCGAACATCAGGATCGCGAAGAACATCGTCGGCTTGCCGCCGGGGACGATCATCACGCAGTCGGGGTCGATGCGGACGCCGCGGTACTTCTCGACGTCGTCGGCGACGGCCTCGCGCAGCTCCGGGATGCCCTTCGCCGGCGTGTAGAAGTGCGCCCCGTCCGCCAGCGCCTTCTGACCGGCCGCGACGATGTTGTCCGGCGTGCGGAAGTCCGGAGCCCCGATGCCCAGGTTGACGATGTCCCGGCCCTCGGCCTGCAGGGCCTTGGCGCGGGCCAGGACCTCGAAGGCCGTCTCGGTTCCCAGCTGGGACATGCGGTGGGCGAGTTGATTCAAGGCTTGCTCCGGGAGAGGTTCGTCGGCGGCGCGATCGGGGTGAGGAAAGTCTCGACGCCAGCCTACGCGGGCCGGTTCCGCAGGGTCAACCGCGCGCGGCGGTGCTCCCCCGCGCGCTCGAAAAAGGCCTGTGGCCGGCGGCGAAGCGGCTGCTAGTGTCCCAGGAGTGCAGGGCGCGGTGGCGTCCTCCGCCGGACCTCCTCCTCGAACTTCGACTCCCCACGATGAAACGCGCTGCCTCGGCCCTCCTGTGCTCGGTCGCCCTCCTCGCCGCCTCGTGCGCGGACGCGGACGCCGTCGTCCTCTACTGCTCCCTCGACCAGGTCCACTCCGAGGAGCTGATCCGCGAATTCGAGCGCGAGACCGGCATCCGCGTGCGCGCGGAGTTCGACACCGAGGCCAACAAGACCGTCGGCCTGGTCGAGCGCCTGCGCCAGGAGCGCAACCGGCCGCGCTGCGACGTGTTCTGGAACAACGAGATCGCCCACACCGTGCGGCTCGGCGAGGAGGGCCTGCTGGCGAGCTACGACTCCCCCAGCGCGGCCGACATCCCCGCCGCGTTCCGCGACGCCGAGAACCGCTGGACGGGCTTCGCCGCCCGCGCCCGGATCCTGATCGTGAACACGGACCTCGTGGGCGACGACGGGCCGACGGGCTACCGCGACCTGCTCGACCCGAAGTGGATCGGCAAGAGCGCCATCGCCCGCCCGCTGACGGGCACCACGCTGACGCACGCCGCGGCGCTCTTCGAGGTGCTCGGCGAGGACGAGGCGCGCTCCTTCTGGCAGTCGCTGAAGGACGCCGGCGTGAACCTGGCGCAGAGCAACGGACAGACGATGCGCCTCGTCAGCGAGGGGCAGCTCGCGTGGGCCTTCACGGACACCGACGACTTCAACGTGGCGCTCGACAAGGGCGCGCCGGTCGCGGCGGTGTACCCGGACCAGGACGGCCTCGGAACGATGGTGATCCCGAACACCGTGTGCGTCATGAAGGACGCGCCGCACCCCGAGCTCGCGCGCAAGCTGGTCGACTACATCCTCTCGAAGGAGGTCGAAGCCAAGCTCGCCGCGTCGCGCTCCGCGCAGATCCCGGTGCGCGGCGACGTCCCTTGCCCCGACAGCGTGCGCACGACGGCCGACTTCCGCGTCATGGAGGTGGACTTCGTCGCGGTCGGACGCGGCATGGAGCGGCGCCAGGCGGAGCTCAAGGAGATGTTCCTGGATTGAGCCGTCCGCTCGTCGTCCTCTCCGCCCTGGCGTTCGTCGTCCTGGGCGTGCTGCCCGTCGTCTCCATGCTCGTGCGCATCGAAGGCGCGGACCTCGCGGGTCTCGTGGACGCGCGCACGCTGGAGCTCCTGGGCCGCACGCTGTGGCTCGGCTTCGGCAGCGCGGGGCTGGCGCTGCTCCTGGGCGCGCCCTTCGGCTTCCTCGTCGCGCGCACCGACGTGCCCGGCGCGGGCTGGATGCGGACCCTCGGCGTCGTCCCGCTGTTCCTGCCGCCGCTCCTGATCGCCCTGACGTGGACCGTCCTCACGAACTGGCGCGGCGCGTGGCCGGCGATCCTCGTGCTCGGCACCGGGACCTTCCCGCTGGTCTCGATCTTCACGGCGCGCGCCTTCGAGCGCATCGACGCGCGCCGCGAGGAGGCCGCCGTGCTGCTCGGCGGAACGCGCGCGGCGCTCCGCGCCAGCTGGCGCCTGGTCGCGCCCGCGGCCCTGTGCGGCGCGTGCCTCTCGTTCGTGTTCGCCGTCAACGACTTCTCGGTACCCGATTACATGTCGTGGGTCGGCCCCAAGTTCAACGTCTACGCCGACGAGGTCTTCGCGACCTGGGGCGAGACCAGCCACCCGGGGCGCGCCGTCGCCGCGGCGCTGCCGCTGGTCCTCCTGACGCTCGCGTCCCTCGTCCCCGCCCTCGCGCTGCGTCGCCGCGGCGCGCTCGCGACGCTCGACAGCGACTTCCAGCGCCCGCGCACGCTGCCGCTCGGCCGGTGGCGCTGGGCGGCCTGCGGATTCTGCCTGCTCGTGCTCGGCCTGTCGGTCGGTGTGCCGCTCGGACGCCTCTCGTACGAGGCCGGCGGCGGCCCGGAGTGGAGCGTCGCGGGCCTGCAGGGCGCCTTCTCGCGCGCCCTGGAGCTCGCGCGCGACGACCTGCGCAACAGCCTGCTCTTCTCCGCCGCCGCCGCGACGCTGGCCGTGCCGCTCGCGCTCGTGCTGGGGCACGCGCTGGAGCGCTCGCGCGTCGGACGACTCCTCGAGCCCCTCGTCCTGCTGCCGATCGGCGTCCCCGCGATCCTGTTCGGCATCGGCATCATCGCGCTCTGGAACCACCCCGTGACCGCGCGCTTCTACGACGGCCCGGGGATGGTGATCCTGCTGCTCGCCGGGCGCTTCGGCGCGTTCGCGATCCTGATCGCGACCGGCGCCGCGGCCTCGCTCGACACGTCGCTGGAGGACGCCGGCCGCACGGTCGGCGCCGGTCCGGCGCGGCGCCTGACGCACATCGTCGCCCCGGGCATGGCGGCCTCGCTGGGCGGCGGCTGGCTGCTCGTGTTCGTGCTCTCCATGCGCGAGCTCGACGCCGCGATCTTCGTGCCCGCGGCCAACGCCACGGCCGCGTTCCGCGTGTACAACGCCGTGCACTTCGGTCGCGACGACTTCGTCGCGGCGCTGGCCCTGATGCTCGTGTTCCTGATCGTCCTGCCCGGCCTCGTCTGGTCGATCTTCGGGCGACGCCGACTGGAGGTCCTGCCTTGACTCCCGCCTTCCGCCTGCGCGGCATCGAGGTCCACGTCGGCCGCACGCGCCTCCTGGGCCCGGTCGACCTCGAGGTCGACGAGGGCGCGCACCTCCTGCTCGTCGGCGCCTCGGGCTCCGGCAAGTCGACCCTGCTGCGGACCGTCGCCGGCCTGATCCGCCCGTCCGCCGGAACCCTCGAGTGGTTCGGCCAGGTCGCGAGCGAGGGCAAGGACGTGCGCATCCCGCCCGAGAAGCGCCGCGTCGGCTTCCTGTTCCAGGGCGGTGGTCTGTGGCCCCACATGAGCGTCCAGCGCACGCTCGAGTTCGCGCTGCGCGCCTCCGGGGCGCCGCGCGGCGAAGTCGCGCGCCGCGCGGCCGAGCTGCTCGAGCTCGTCGAGCTGACGGGCTTCGAGAAGCGCCGGCCCGGGACGCTCTCGGGCGGCGAGCGCCAGCGCCTCGCGCTCGCGCGCGCGCTGTCGGTGTCGCCGCGCGTCCTGCTGCTCGACGAGCCGCTGGGCCCGCTGGACGCCGAGCTGCGCAGCTCGCTGATCGAACGCCTGGGGGCGCTGCAGACGCGCCTCGGACTGACGGTCGTACACGTGACGCACGACCCCGAGGAAGCTGCCTCGCTCGCGACGCGGCGCCTACGCATGCGGGAAGGCCTGCTCGTGGAGGACGAATCTTGAAGCTCCTGCGCTCCCTCTCCGGAATCGTCGTGCTGGGCCTCGCCGCCTGGCTCCTCGTCGCCCTGTTCGGCAGCCCGCCCGCGGAGGTGGAGCCGCTCTCGTTCACGAGCTCCCAGCAGTGCGCCGAGTGCCACGCCGGCGTGTTCGAGGAGTGGGACGAGAGCTGGCACTCCGAGTCCTGGGTCGACCCGGAGGTGCGCGCGCTCTCCCGCGACTTCGCCAACGCCGACTGCATCGACTGCCACGCGCCGCGGCCGATCTTCGAGACCGGCATCGGCAACCGCGTGCTGCCGCGCACCGCGCGCCGCGTCGAGGGCGTCGACTGCATCGCGTGCCACATGCTGCCCGACGGCTCGGTGGCCGGAACGCTCACCAACTCGAAGGCCCCGTGCCGCCCCGTCGGGCGCCGCGAGCTCGTCGACCCGCTGTTCTGCGCGGGCTGCCACGACCAGCACAAGACCGTGCAGCAGTGGCTCGCCAGCGACTATCCGGAGCAGGGCCAGGACTGCGTGGCCTGCCACATGCCCTACCGCGACGGCGATCCGGCCAACGGCCGCGACCACACGATGCACGGCGGGCACTCGGTCGAGATGCTGCGCGCGGCGGTCGAGCTGCGCGGCGCCCGCGAGGACGGGGTCTGGGTCGTCGAGGTCGAGAACGTCGGCGCCGGGCACAACTACCCGACCGACGAGCGCTCGCGCGCCTCCGACGTCTTCTGGAGGCCGGCCGGCGAGACCACCTGGCGGCACCTCTACCGCTTCCGCAACCCCTACCGGCACGAGGTCGGGCTGGAGGACACCGAGCTGCCGGCGCACGCGACCCAGCGCCTGCCGGTCGACGATCCGGGCGCCCGGGGCGCGATCGAGGTCGCCCTCTTCTACAAGCTCAGCCCCTACTGGGCCGACCCGGAGAACCCCGACCCCGACAGCGAGGCGACACTCGTCCACCGCATCGAGCTCGAACCGTGATCCGACCGTCGAAGTTCGCGCTCGTCGCGCTCGCGCTCACCGGTGCCGCGTGCGGCCCGAGCACCGAGTCCGAGGCGCCCGCCGAGGCCTCCGCGCCGACGTTCGAGACGGCCGTGGTCGTCGAGCGCGCCGTGACCGAGCTCACCCTGCGCCTCGAGGCCGAGGAGCGGCGCGCGGCCGAGCTGCGCGGCGAGCCCGCCGCCGACCTCGAGGACCGCACCCTCGGCCTCGTCAGCGTGGCGGCCGGGCGCGACAAGAACCTCGCGCGGGTGGCCCAGGAGGAAGTGCGGCAGCTCGGCGCCCACGCGGTGCCCCACCTGATGCAGGTCGTCGCGGACGAGGACGAAGCCTGGGGAGACGCCTCGCGCGCCGCCGCCGTGCAGCTGCTCGCCTCGCTCGACGGGCCGGCCGCGGCCGAGGTCCTCGCGGCGACGCTCGAGGGCAGCGCGCCCGGCTGGCTGAAGTCCCTGTGCGCCTGGCAGCTCGGCGAGACGACGCAGGACTGGCTCCTGCCGCGTCTGCTGCTGCGCCTGAAATACGAGACCGACCCGCAGACCGTCGTGTGGCTCGCGCGCACGCTGGGCCGCTTCGACAACTACGCCGGCGTCGACGGACTCGCCGGGCTGCTGGGCTCCGACGAGGAGGGCGTGCGCAACGAGGCCTACGGCGTGCTCGCCGAGCTGCTGGAGCGCACGGGATCCGCGGACGTGGACGCGCTGCGCCGGGCGTGGTGGAGCGGGGACGCCGGCGCGCCGGCTGCGGGCGCCGAGCCGTCGGTGCGGCGGCAGCTCGAGACGTGGCGCGCGATCCACGCCCTGCGCGAGTGGCAGCTGCGCGGCGTCGACGACGCCCGCTTCGTGCTCGCGCGCATGGGTCCGTGGGCCGCCGAGCGCCTCGGGCGCGCGCTGACCGACGAGGACCCCTACGTCCGCATCCACAGCGGGCAGTGTCTGGAGCGCATGGGGCCGCGCGGCCGCGTCGCGGCGCCGCGGCTCGTGGCCGCGCTGAACGATCCCCACCAGGCCGCACAGGCCGCCGCGGCGCTCGGCGGGGTCTGCGCCGGCGCGGCGGAGAGCGACCCCGAGCGAGCCGCCGAGGTCTTCGGCGAGCTGGCCCCGCGCCTCGGGCCCGAGCACCCGCTGGAGCTGCGCATGGCCGCGGCGCGCTCCCTGGGTCTCGTGGGCGACGAGCGCGCGCGCCCGCCCCTGGCAATGCTGCTGGCCGAGTCCGAGCCCATCGACCTGCGCGCGGCCGCGGCGGAGGGGCTCGTGCGGCTCGGCCCGACGGTCGCCGACGCTCCGGCCGTGCGCCTCCTGGCCGAGCTCATGAGCTCTCCCGCGATCGATCCCGCCGTTCCCGAGCGCGCGCTCCACGACTGGCTGGCGTCGAAGCCCGAAGACGAGGGCTTCGCGGACGCGCTGGAGCGGTGGCTCGAGCTCGGAGCCTCGACGCGCGACGTCGCCTTCCCCGACGTGGAGCTCGTACGCGAGCGCCGGTCGGCCCGCGCGCAGCTCGTCCGCGAGCGCCTCGACGCGCTGCTGCGCTGACGCCGCAGCCTAGTCCGGACGATTCATGACGCGTAGATCGAAACGGCTCAACTCGGTGTCTGCTGGTGCTTTGCGAGCGCCGGCCCCGGAGGCGACCTCTGCAGGTCGTCGAGGACGCCGGAGTTTGCAAAGTGCCGGCAGGCGCCGAGAGGCGGCCGCAGGTCGCCGGTTGTGCTGTTTCGGCTGCGTGCTCATGGCTAGTCCGGGCTAGACGTCGCGGGCGAAGAGCACCGCGATGACGACCGCGAGCCAGGCGAGGCAGTTCAGCGCGAACCACTTGTCGCCGCCCAGCAGCACGCGCGTCGGGCTGCCGCCGCCCTTGCGCGTCTGGACGAGCAGCAGGTAGCGCGCCAGCCCGAACACGACGAACGGCACGGTGTAGACCAGCCGGTTGGGGTCGCCGAACTTCTCGGCGGTCTCCGGGGCCACGGTGTACATCGTGTAGCAGACCACCGTGGTGGCCGCGAGCAGCGTGACCATCTGGTCGAGGAACTGCGGCGTGTACTCGCGCAGGATCTGGCGGTGCGAGCCGCGGTCGTCCCCCAGGAGGTCGATCTCCGCGCGCCGCTTGCAGAGCGCGAGGAAGAGCGCCAGGAAGAACGTGCAGAGCATCAGCCAGTCGGACACGTAGTAGTCCGCGGCCAGGCCGCCCGCGCGCACGCGGAACAGGAAACCGACGGCGATGAAGAACGCGTCGAGGATCACGACGCGCTTGAAGTGCAGGCTGTAGGCCAGGTTCATGACGACGTAGGCCACGAGCACGATGCAGACCGCCCACGGGCGATCCGGATGCCCGGCCAGCGACGCGAGCAGCAAGGAGGCGACCGCGCAGGCGAAGGACGCGAACCAGGCCGTGGGAATCGAGAGCTCGCCGGCGGCGATCGGGCGGCGGCACTTGGTCGGGTGCGCGCGGTCCTTCTCGATGTCCAGGATGTCGTTCAGCAGGTAGATCGCGCTGGAGCCGAGGCAGAAGGCGAGGAACGCGAAGATCGTGCGCGAGACGTCGCCCAGGTCACGGTTGAACTGCCCCTCGGCGGCGTACTGCTCTCCACGCGCGAAGACCAACGCGGCGAGCACGAAGATGTTCTTGACCCACTGGTGGGGCCGCATGGCGCGCAGGAGGGCGGGAAGCTTCAAGACGGGCACTCCATCGGCCGATCGCGACCGAGACTCGAGCGGGGGGGGCTCCGGATCCCGGACCGTCCACCGCACCGCCTCCAAGGGGCACGGAAGGGGCGGGTGGGCCGGGGCCCGCGGATCGACCGGGGGTGGGAGCGCATCAAGTTAGGGAGCGCGCGCCCGGCTGGCCAGCTCTCTCACGCGGATCGCGCGGACCCGGGCGGACCCGGGCGGACCGCTAGTCGAGCGAGAACTTGCGCAGCTCGTCGATCTGGGACTCGGGGCCGACGACCAGGAGCTCCTCGTCCTCGGCCAGCTGACCGTCGTTCTGCAGCGAGTAGAGCTCGTAGGTCTGGGTGCTGCCGTCGGCCCACAGCACGACGGTCGCCGTGCGGTGATTCATCTCGGGGTCGTTGTCGTCGGCGACCAGGGGCTCGGTGCCCTTCCCCGGGAACTTGCGCAGCGGGTACTCGTCGCAGTCGCGCCCCGCGTAGGCGGAGTAGGTCCCGTCGATGAGCTCGAAGTCGCTGAACCACTCGGTCTCCGGCAGGTCGCCGATCGTCAGCGCCCCCACGTCCACGCCCGGACAGGTCAGCGTCTTGGCGCTCTTGGGCGTGTTCTCCCAGGTGCCGCTCTCGATCAGCTCGGCGAAGAAGCGCACGCCGGACTTGTTCGGGGCGCGCTTGAACTTGGTGTTGAACAGCACGAAGCCCTTGTGGATCTCGCGCATGTTGGCCTCGCACGCGGTCACGCGGCTGGCGTCCACGTACTCGGGGATCTTCGGCACGAGGTAGGCCGCCAGGATGCCGATGATCAGCATCACGGCCAGGAGCTCGATGAGCGTGAAGGCGGCGCGGCGGGCGGCGGCGCGCGAGCGGCGCAGGAGTCGAATCGTCATGGCGCGGTGGTTCGCGGGAGGCTGGCGGGTTCGGGCGGAGTTCGATCCGCTTCCCTTCGTTCTACCCAGGGGGCCGCCCGGAGTCACCCTCCGAGCGGCCCCTGGATGTGCCGATGCCCGCTGCGCGGTCTCGCGGGCGGCCTACTTCGCGCGCGCGGCCACGGCGTCCTGGAGAGCGCCGACGCGGTCGACCTGCTCCCACGGGAAGTCCTTGCGGCCGAAGTGTCCGCCGGAGGCGGTCTGGCGGAAGATCGGGCGGCGCAGGCCGAGCGTCTCGATGATGGCCGCGGGACGCAGGTCGAAGACCTCCTGGACGGCATCGCACAGCGCGTCGTCGCCGACCGTGCCCGTGCCGAAGGTGTCCACGCGCACGGACAGCGGCTTGGCGACGCCGATGGCGTAGGAGACCTGCACCTCGCAGCGCTTGGCCAGCTTGGCGGCCACGACGTTCTTGGCGACCCAGCGCGCCGCGTAGGCGGCCGAGCGGTCCACCTTGGACGAGTCCTTGCCGGAGAACGCACCGCCGCCGTGACGACCCATGCCCCCGTACGTGTCGACGATGATCTTGCGCCCGGTCAGGCCGCAGTCGCCGTGGGGCCCGCCCA
>CAYGPA010000192.1:0-9433 GCA_964351535.1 uncultured Planctomycetaceae bacterium | reverse complement strand
CGGAACCCGGTCCGGTCGAAAGAGTCCCGCCACGGCAGCGGAACTCGCCGGGATGCCGGCGTGGCGGTTGACCGGCCCGCACGGCCCGGTATCCTGCTCGGCTCGATTTCTACCTTTAACGGGGGGTGAGGCCGGCACGGTGTCGGCGGGCCCTCCGTACGGCGGCACGAACCCCCCGTCGTTCCACAGGTCCCATCCCGAGTCAGAGCCGTGATCTTCCTTTACATAGCTGGTGCGACCGCCGTCGTGGCCCTCGTGTTCGCGTTCCTCAAGTACGGCGCGATCATGCAGAAAGATCCCGGCGACGAGCGCATGCGGGACATCTCGAAGCAGATCCAGGACGGCGCCAAGGCGTTCCTCACCGCCGAATACAAGTGGCTGACGGTCTTCGTGGTCGTGGTCGGCGCGGCCATCGCGCTCTCCAGCGCGGAGAACGGCCTGGGTACGAAGACGGCCATCGCCTTCGTGGCGGGCGCGGCGGCCTCGGCCATCGCCGGCTACTTCGGGATGCACACGGCGACGAGAGCGGCCGTGCGCACCACCCAGGCCGCGCGCAGCAGCCTGCAGGAGGGCCTCGAGGTCTCCTTCAGCTCCGGCGTGGTCATGGGCATGAGCGTGGTCGGCCTCGCGCTGGCCGGCATCGTCATCTTCGCCGTGGCCTACGCCGAGGACGGGGTGCTGACCTCGCGCGCGCTCGAGTACGTCCTGGGCTTCAGCTTCGGGGCCTCGTCGATCGCGCTCTTCTCGCGCGTCGGCGGCGGGATCTTCACGAAGGCCGCCGACGTCGGCGCCGACCTCGTCGGCAAAGTCGAGGCGGGCATCCCCGAGGACGACCCGCGCAACCCGGCCACGATCGCCGACAACGTCGGTGACAACGTCGGCGACGTCGCGGGCATGGGCGCCGACCTGTTCGAGTCCTACGTCGGCTCGATCATCGCCACGATGACGCTCGGCGCGTTCCTGTACGCGGGCGAGGCCCACGTGGACTCGATGGTGCTCCTGCCGATCGCCGTGGCCGGTCTCGGCATCCTGGCCTCGATCGTCGGCACGTTCTTCGTCAAGGCGCAGGACGAGCACGGCATCCACGCGGCCCTGTTCCGCGGCCTGATGCTGTCCACGGTCATCGCGGTGCTGTTCTCCGCCATCCTCACGCTCGGCGTCTTCACGTTCCCCGCCGGTGTCGTCGGCTGGAAGCTCCTCGTCGCCATCGTTGCCGGTCTCGTGATCGGCGTCGCCATCGGCAAGCTGACCGAGTACTACACGTCCACCGAGACGAAACCCGTCCGCAACATCGCCGGGCAGGCCACCACGGGCGCGGCGACCAACATCATCCACGGCCTGGCGACGGGCATGGAATCGGTGGCGGCTCCGGTGCTCTGCATCTGCCTCGCGATCTGGATCTCCCACTGGGCGGGCGACGTGTACGGCGTGGCCCTGGCCGCCGTGGGCATGCTCTCGACCCTGGGGATCTCGCTCGGTGTCGACGCTTACGGTCCCGTGGCCGACAACGCGGGCGGCATGGCCGAGATGGCCGAGCTTCCGCCCGAGGTGCGCCAGCGCACCGACGCCCTGGACGCCGTCGGCAACACGACCGCCGCGATCGGCAAGGGTTTCGCGATCGGCTCGGCCGCGCTGACGGCCCTCGCGCTCTTCAGCGCCTTCTGCGCGCGCGCCGGCGTGCTGCGCGGCACCGGAAACCTGGTGCTCGACATCAACTCGACCCAGGTGATCATCGGCCTGCTGCTCGGGGGCATCCTGCCCTTCATGTTCAGCGCGCTCACGATGCGCGCGGTCGGCAACGCCGCGTTCAAGATGGTCGAGGAAGTCCGGCGCCAGTTCCGCGAGATCCCCGGGATCATGGAAGGCACCGGCAAGCCCGACGCGGCGCGCTGCGTGGCCATCTCGACCGAGGGTTCCCTGCGGCAGATGATCATCCCCGGCATGATCGCGGTGGTCGTGCCGATCCTGGTCGGCCTCTGGAGCGTCGAGGCCCTGGGCGGCCTGCTGGCCGGCGCGCTCGTGACCGGCGTCATGATGGCCATCTTCATGGCGAACGCCGGCGGCGCCTGGGACAACGCCAAGAAGTACATCGAAGGCGGCGCGCACGGCGGCAAGGGCTCCGACTCCCACAAGGCCGCCGTCGTCGGCGACACCGTCGGGGACCCGTTCAAGGACACCTCCGGGCCGTCCCTGAACATCCTGGTCAAGCTGATGACCGTCGTGGCCCTCGTCTTCCTGCCCTGGTTCATCTGAGAACCGCCCGTCCAGGTATCTTCGGCCGCGGGCCGGACCGGAGGGAACCGGTTCGCTCGCGGCCGTTTCCGTGAACTCCGGCGGAGCGAGCTACGGCTCCTCCCCCGGACCCCTTGCGCATTCGCGGGGGTCGGGGACACACTGGGGTTCCACGCGCGGAGCAGCCCTCGGGCGCGCCGCGTGAACCGAATTCCCTCACAGGAGATCCCGAGATCGAATCCAGGCAACTGGCCGCTGCGGCGGCCCACCTCGCCGAGGGCAAGAAAGCCGGTGAGATCCGTGTCCTCGACGTCGCCGATCAGCTGAAGTTCGCCGACTACTTCGTGCTCGTCACCGCGAGCAGCCGGCCCCAGGTACGGGCGATCTACAACGAGCTGCACACGCGGCTCAAGGCCGCCGGCGAACACCACGCGCGCGCGGAGGGTGTCGAACTCGGCTGGTGGATCCTGCTCGACTACGGCGACGTGGTCGTCCACATCCTGCAGCCGGAGGCGCGCTCCTACTACGACCTCGACACGCTCTACGGCGAGTCGAAGGAGCTCGACTGGCGCTCGGTCGAGCTTCCGCCCCTGCCGATGCCTCGGCGCGCCCAGGCGTCGTAAGCGGCGAGCCTCGCGTGCCGTCGCAGCACCCGTGCTTCACGACGGCGAGCACCCCTCCCCTCCCAATTATCGAACTCCCGCGTCGCGGGACCAGGAATAAGAGAGCGGTCACCAGAGGTTGGCGCGGCCAGCCGATACTGGAGACGGATGCAATGGCATGACTGGGACGAGCGCGCCTTCGCGCGGGCGCGCGAGAGCGCCCGCCCGGTGCTCCTGCTGCTCTCGGCCTCGTGGTGCCGGTGGTGCCGCGAGCTCGAACGCGAGGTCCTCGAGGACGAGCGCGTCCGCGCCCTGATCGCCCAGCGCTTCGTGCCCGTGCGCGTGGACAAGGACCGCCGCCCGGACATCGACGCCCGGTACACGAAGGGCGGCTGGCCGACGCTCGCGTACCTGGACGACTCCGGCGAGCAGATCGCGGCCGACACCTACCTCGAGGTCGACCAGCTGCTGAGGCGGCTGCGGGTCGTGTCCGACTACTACGCGGAGAACCGCGACGCCATCCGGCGGCGGCTGGCCGAGGAGGCCGACCGACGCATCGCCGAGGAGGAGGCGTCGCGCAGCTCCTCCGACGCCGCCCAGGTCGGGCGCGACCTGGTCGACTGGGTCACGGGCACGCTCCTCGACACCGCGGACCCGGTCCACGGAGGCTGGGGCAGCCCGCAGAAGTTCCCGCACCCCGACGCCATCGACTTCGCGCTGATCCGCTGGTCGCAGACCGGCGACGAGTCCCTGCGGCAGCTCGTGCTGCGCACGCTGCGCCACATGGAGCGCGGCGAGATCCACGACGTCGTCGAGGGCGGCTTCTACCGCTACGCGACCGCGCCGGACTGGAGCGCACCGCACTTCGAGAAGATGCTCGACAGCAACGCGCAGCGGCTCGTCGCCTACCTCGAGGCGCACCAGGCGCTCGGAGCCGACTCCTTCCGCGCCACGGCCGAGGGCATCCTGCGCTTCCTGCACGAGGTCCTCCTGGACGAGGAGACCGGCGCCTTCCGCGGCAGCCAGGACGCCGACCCGGGCTACGCGCACAAGCGCACGATCGCCGCGCGCAGGGAGCACGGCGCCCCCGCCTGCGACACGACGATCTTCGCCAACTGGAACGCGCTGGCCGTCTCGGCGCTCTTCCGGGCCGGGGCGGTGCTGCAGGAGGATCGCTACCGCGAACAGGCCCGGCGCACGTTGACGTTCCTGCTCGAGGAGCTCTTCGATCCGCGCGAGGGCGTCTACCACTACTGGGACGGCAGCTTCCACCTGCCGGGTCTCCTGACCGATCAGGCCTACGTCCTGCGCGCGCTGACCGACGCCGTGCAGTACACCGGCGACAACCGCTACCTCGAGACCGCGTGCAGCCTGGCCGACCTCGCGCTCGACACGATGCGCAGCGAGACCGGCGCCTTCTACGACACGCGCTACGACCCGGGCGCGCGCGGCATCCTGCGTCAGCGCAACCGCTCCCTGCTCGAGAACGCGGTCATGGCCGAGGCGCTGCTCCAGCTCTCGTTCCTGACGCGCGAGGAGCGCTACGCCGAGGTCGCGCGCGGGGCCCTCGCGTCCTTCGCGAGCGACTACAAGCGCTACGGTCACTTCGTCGCCGGCTACGCCCGCGCGGTCGAGCTGGCGTTGCGGCCTCCGGTCCACGTCACGATCCTCGGAGACCCCGCCGCCGCGGACACGCGCGAGCTGCTGGCCGCCGCCTGGCGCCCCTTCTTCGCCAGCCGCGTCGTGCAGGTCATCGACCCGCACGTCGACGTCGGCCTGCTCGAGCGCTCGGGCCTGCCGGCGGGCGACCGCCCCGGTGCGGGTGCGCACGCCTACGTCCAGCGCGGCCGCGAGAGCTTCGCGGACACGGACGACCCCTCGAGGCTCCCGGTCGTGATCACGCGCGTCGAACGCGGACCCTGATCCGCCCGCCGATTCGCCGCGACCCGGCTCGTCCCTTCGGCCGCTACACTGTGCGCTTGGAAGGCGCGACGACGATCGAGCTGCGAGACGTGCCGCGCCGGGCCCAGGTGGCCGTGTTCGCGGCCGCGGCGCTGCTCTACCTCCTGACGTTCTCCGTCGGCAGCGACGGGATCCTCCTCGGCAACGACGTCGTGCCCTACGCTCGCACCCTCGTGGACGGCGGCGCCGCCGACCTGCTGAACCCGCACCACCTCGCGTTCCACCCCCTGGCGGCGCTCGTCGCGCGCGTCCTCGCGCTCGCCGGCGAGCCCGGGATCGAGGACGCACTCCGCGCCCAGAAGCTGCTCTCGGCGCTGGGCGGCGCGACGGCCTGTCTGTTCGTGTTCCGCTGGGCGGCGGGGCTCGCGGGTCCGCTCCTGGGCGCGTGGGTCACGGGGCTCTTCGGCCTCTCGGCCGGAACGTGGCTCTACGCGTCGGTCGGGGAAACGTACCTGCCGGCCACGGCGGCCGTCGCCGGACTGCTCGCCCACACCGCGAGCCGGCGCATCGTCGGACGGAGCCCGCGCCTCGGTCCGACGACGGCCTGGCTGCTCGCGGCCCTGCTGCTGCGTCAGGACTCGATCCTGGTCCTCCCGGCGCTCTGGCTGCTGGCGGGCGTCCGGGTGGGCTTCGCGGCCACGCTGCTCGCGGGCCTGGGCGCGCTGGGAGCGAGCGCGGCGGCGTGGGGACTCGCGGACTCCGGCACGGGCCTGTGGACCTGGCTGCGCGGCCTGGAGCAGACGGGGTTCTGGGGCGGAGGCGTGGACGGCGACGACGTCGTCCGCAGCCTGAACGTGCTGGGCCTCGCGCTGCTCTTCGTGCGCCTCGCGGCGCCGTTCTTCGTGTTCGTCCAGGCCACCTGGCTGCTCGCGGGAGCGGGCCTGATCCCGTTTCGCTCGCTCGACCGCTCCGGGCGCCGCGTGATGTTCGCCCTGCTGCTGTTCGCGCTCGTGCGCACGGCGTTCTTCACGTGGTGGCAGCCCGGCAACCTCGAGTTCCACGCCGGGACGCTGTTGCCGCTCGCCCTCGTCGCGGGACTCGCGCTCGGGCCCGCGCCGCGCATGATGGCGCGCATCGTCCGCACGCTTCCGCAGCTCGGGAGCCTGGCGCTGGTCGCCAGCGGCAACGCGATGATGCTCGTGCTCCCGAACCAGGCGTCCGACGTCGCCGAGCGCGCCGTGCAGGTCCTCGACTGGGCCGGCGCGAGCGGCGGGGCGGAGGAGGCGGGCCTCGTCGTCGCGCTCGACCGCCTGCAGTTCTACGCACTGCAGCGCGTCCCGAGCGCCGAGCGCGGCGGCGTCGAGCTCGTCGACGCGAGCGACGCCGTCAGCGGCATCGACCCCGCGAGCGCCTCCGTCGCGCGCGCGGCCATCGACCGGCACCTGAGCTCGGGGAAGCCCGTCGTCGTCGTTCGCGACGTCGTCCTCGTCCAGCGCCTCGGCTTCCCCGAATGGCCGATCGGGGGCTACGAGGCGCTCGTCGACGGACTCGTGCCCGTGGCCGTGGAGGACGAGGACGGTCGACGCTGGGCCGACATCCTGCGCCGGGGGAACGGGCCGTGAGCGAGCGCAAGACCGACCCGGCGGCGCTCGTGGCGCTGCTCGAGCGGCTCGGAGTCCTGGCGCTGCTCGTCGCCGCGCTGGTCCCCCGCGCGCGCGACCTCGGAGGCTCCTTCGACCGCGAGATCGAGGGCTTCCAGGGCGCCTTCTTCGCGCAGGCCGCGATCAACTACCAGCGTCTGGGAGTCGATGCGCTCGGCGGCTATCCCGTGTTGAACATCGACCTGCCGCGCGTCGTGGACGCGGACGGCCGCGAGGTCGACGTCCCGGCGGCCTGGCTCGCGTACGCGAACCATCCTCCGACGATGCCGCTGCTCGCGTGGGCCGCGCTGCGCGTCCTGGGGCCCGACGGCTGGGACCAGGCCTGGCGCGAGGGCCGCGCGCCCGAGGGCGTCGAGGCGCCGCTGCGGCTGCCGTTCCTCGTGCTGCACGTGCTCGCGCTCGCGGCCTTCTGGGCCTGCGTGCGCGAGGGCCTGGGATCGGCGACGGCCATGATCGCCCTCGCACTGGCGGCCACGGCGCCCGTGCTCGTGCACTACGGCTACCTCGTGAACTACGAGAACCCGGCGCTGCCGTTCGTGTTCGCCGCCGTCGGCTCGTGGGCACGCTACGCCCGCACCGGATCGCGGCGGGCGCTCTCGCTGTTCGCGCTGGCCTCGTTCGGCGGGAGCTGCATCACGTACATGCCGCTCTGCTTCCTGCCGCCGCTCGTCGCGGCCGCGCTGCTGAGACGGCGCGTCGCGCGCGCCGCGGTGGTGGCCGTCGTCGGCGGGGTGGCCGGACTCCTGCCCCTCGCCCTGCACGCCGCGTGGGCCGCGCGCGCCCTGCAGCCGACCGGAGCCGTCTCGGCCGGGCTCGCGGTCCGGGCGCAGGTCCTGCTCGAGCCGCTGCTCGACGGCAGCGCACCGCTCTCGCACTGGTTCTCGCTGCAGGCGGAGCGCGTTCCCGACTGGATCGGCACGCCGCTCGCGGTCGCCGCCGGCCTGGGTCTCGTCCTTGCGGTGCTGCGGAAGGTCTGGCCGAGCCTGCGCGGCTGGCTCGACGCGCGCGCCCTGGGTGCCGACGACCGCGAGCGCGTCGACGTGGCCACGCCGCTCGCCGCGGGCGGACTCGTCGCGATGCTCGCCTTCTACCGCCACACGCTCGACCCGCAGCACGACTTCTACCTGTGGATCGCGCCGGGCCTCTGCGCGCTGGCGGCCGTGGCCGTCGACGCGGTCGGTCGCGCGACGATCCGGCTGCGGCTCGGCTTCGCGCCGGTCGTGCTGCTCGCGCTGGCGCTGGCGCTGCCGGGGCTCGCGGCGGCCGACCGGCTGCGCGCGCGCCACCGCGCCCCGCTCGACGCGAACCTGCCCGCGGAGCTCATGCCCGAGATCGCGCTGCCCGGCGTCGCAGGCCGCGCGATCGGCGCCGTGACACCGCCGCGCTCGGTCGTCCTGCATCCGCGCGTGCTGGGCCTGAACGTGGCCTACGGCTTCTACGCCTGGCGCACGCTGCTGCCCCTGGAGCACCTGCCCAGCGGCTGGCCGGAGTTCCTGCCCCAGCGCTTCGGGCTGGGCGACGCACCGCGCTGGGTCGCGCTGCCCGACGAGGCGCCCGCCTCGATCGCGCCGGTGGTCGACTCGATGCGCGTGCAGGCCGGAGACTTCCCGGGCGCGCCGCGAAGCGCATCCGGCTGGAGCGCCTGGCAGCTGCCCTGACCGCCGCGCGCGGGACTCAGTCTCCGGCGGGCGCCAGCGCGAAGTCGACGTCGAAGGCGAGCGTCGTGTTGGCGCGCTTCGGTCCGCCGGGGCCCTCCATGCCGAAGGGCTCGAGGATCGGGAGCTCGAACGCGCCCTGGGCGACGAGCAGCGGAGCGCCCGCGTCGTCGACCACGGCCTCGAGCTGGAGGCGCATCCGCAGCGGAACGGTGAGGCCCTTCATGCGGAAGGAGCCCGAGGCGACGCCCGTCGCGAGCTGGCCGAACCGCAGGGCGTCGGAGTCGAGCTCGAGCGAGTCGAGCTCGAAGCGTGCGCGCGGATGCTCGCCGCCGTTCAGGCGCGGTTCGCCCTGGATCCACTGGTCGAGTGCCGCGTCCCCCATCGAGACCGTCGCGACCACGGCCTCGACCCAGCCGCGGGCGCCCGCGAACGTGAGCCCGTCGCCGAGCGCGAGCTCGCCCTCGACCTGCCCCACCTCGCCGCGCATGCCGTCGAGCGGCGACAGGAAGTGGAACGAGAGCCGGGGCGGGTCGTCCGGGAGCGCCGCGCGCAGGCGCCAGGTCGCCGGCAGGTCGGAGGGCGAGAAGCTCGGCTGCGGTCGTTCGGGCGCCGGCGGGAGCGCCAGGCCGAGTTCCTCCCAGCCCTTCACCGGAACCTCCGCCGGCAAGGCCTCGAACCCGTCGCCGCCCTCGGGCGAGCCGATCACGGCGAGCGCGGCCGCTTCGATCGCGCGGCCCACGTCGGCGTACACGCCGGCGCGCTCGTCCCACGTGCCCGCGAGCGGCTCGTCGAGGCGCGAGGCCACCGGCTGCTTGCAGTGGAACTGCGAGTACACCTCGAAAGTCACGAACAGGCGTCCGTCCGACTCGCGGTAGGAGTGCACGTCGAAGTAGAAGCGGCGGTCGGAGCGGCGCAGCTCGACGCGGTCGACGAACTCGAAGGCCTCGAACCCGCGAGCCAGCGCGGTCCGGACCTCGGCCTCGAACGACGCGTCCGCGTGGCCCTCCGGCCGCGCCCCCGTCAGCGGCGTCACCTTGAGCGGCGCGGCGACGCGCCCGCGGCCCGCGGACCAGGCCGGAACGTCCTCGAACACCAGGGGTTCGGTTCCCTGCGGCGCGACCCGCGCCGTGCGCAGGAAGTTGCGCAGACGCTGCGGGGTCGTCGTGCGTCCCTCGTAGACCGAGCGGCCGCGAAAGTTCTGGTACACGAGGAGCGGCGCGATGGCCACGTCCTGCGGCGCGCCCTCGCGCGCGTCGCGCACCTCGAAGACGAGGCCCAGCTCCTCCGCCAGCGCGCGCGCCATCGGGATGCCGTCGCGCTCGAAGCCCGCGGAGACCGCGGAGTCGGAGGGCAGCACGAAGGCGGTCAAGCGGCCGCG
>CAYGPA010000191.1:0-9505 GCA_964351535.1 uncultured Planctomycetaceae bacterium | reverse complement strand
ACCAGCACCGAGGCGCTCGCCTGGGACGCGGTGCCGGAACACCTGGTCGTGATCGGCGCGGGCTACATCGGCCTCGAGCTCGGCTCGGTCTGGCGCCGCCTCGGCGCGCGCGTGACCGTCGTCGAGGTCGCGGGTTGCATTCTCCCGGGCATGGACTCGGAGATCGCCAAGGAGGCGCAGCGCTGCTTCGCGTCCCAGGGGCTCGAGTTCCGATTGGACACGCGCGTCGCCGGGGCGAAGCGCGACGGCGACGGTGCGCGCGTCGAGCTCGAGGGCGGCGAGACGCTCGCGTGCGATCGCGTCCTGCTCGCCACCGGGCGCGTCCCGAACGTCGACGACCTCGGTCTCGAGGCGATCGGCCTCGCGCTCGACGAGCGCGGCCGCATCCCCGTCGACGAGCAGTTCGCCACGCCGGTCGACGGCGTCTTCGCCGTCGGCGACTGCATCCGCGGACCCATGCTCGCGCACAAGGCCTCCGAGGAAGGTGTCGCGTGCGTCGAGAGCCTCGCCGGCGGGCACGGCCACGTCGACTACGGCGTGATCCCCGGCATCGTGTACACCGAGCCCGAGGTCGCGACGGTCGGCAAGTCCGAGGACGAGCTGCGCGACGAGGGGCGTGACTACAGGAAGGGCGCCTTCCCGTTCCAGGCCAACGGGCGGGCGCGCGCGCTCGGTCGCACGCACGGCAAGGTCAAGATCCTGGCCGACGCCCGGACCGACCGGATCCTGGGCGTCCACGTCGTCGGACCGCGAGCGGGCGACCTCATCGCCGAGGCCGTCGCCGCGATGGCCTTCGGGGCCAGCAGCGAGGACCTCGCCCGCACGTGCCACGCGCACCCCACGCTCTCCGAGGCCGTGCACGAGGCGGCGCTGGCCGTCGACCGCCGAGCGCTGCACATCTGAGCCGCGCCGCTCCCATCCGAGGGGGGCAATTCTGTCAAGACCCCAGGCGGCATTTTTGGAGAACCGCTGCTCTACACCGCGCGGTGCGTGAACGCAACCGGGGTTAGGTCCGAAGAATCCGTCGATTCGGCCCCCGCGGCCGGAGCCGCGGCGAAACAGATCGCGCGGATGGACCGAAAGGATCCCTCATTCCGGATTGGTGCCTTGCCGGATCCGAAAGGGGTGCCCTACCATTGGTCTTGCATCACTGCTCCATCGGTCTCGTCGGGGGGAGGTCCGGGACGCTGTCCTACGGCTCTTCGCGAGAGATCGAGACACATCCTTGTGGGACAGCTTTGGAGGTGACAATGCGAGCTCTCGTAACAGGCTTTGCCTGTTTGGTGGCCCTCTCCGCGACATCGTTCGCGAACCAGAACTTCCGCTTGGTCGTTCAGGGCGCTACCAACCCTTCCGTGACGTACAAGACCGACGCCGGAGTCTCTGAGAAGGCCACTGGCATCGGTAGCAACGTCTACCTGATCGAAGATCTGAACGGTTCCTCGAAGGTCAGCTTCCAGCTGGAAGCGACCGACGGGACCAGCGCGGTTCACACCGGCGAATTCATCCTTCCGAACGACGTGGTCAGCATGGCCGTCGTCCAGCTTGGCGCCAACGGCGAGATGAAGGCCCGCTTCCCCGACGCGCGCTCCCTGCTGTCCGACGGCACGGGCACGTCCGGGTTCAACGGTCTGCCCAGCTGCGCCACCGGCGTGTACTGCCAGATCCCCGATGGTCTCGGTCACGGCGGCGCCGGCACGGTCGGCGCGACCAGCGACGCGAACAGCGGCGCCGGCTTCGTCGTCTCCGAAAGCTTCGAAGCCCAGGCGACGACGGACATCACCGACATCTGCTGGTGGGGTTTCTACGTCGACTTCGGTCTTCTCATCGATTGCGGTCCTGGTATCAACCAGTTCACCGTGACCTACTTCGCGGACGCGGGTGGTCTCCCGGGTGCCGTCATCGGCGGTCCCTTCACGGGCGCGGCCGACAACTTCTTCGACACTGGCAACGACATCGCGACCGGCATCGGTCCGATCAACGAGTACCAGTACGAACTCTCGCACGCTCCGGTCTCCGTCAACAACGGCGACATCGTGCACATCCAGATCCAGGCCAACACGGATCCGACCACGTGCTTCTGGCTGTGGTCGACCGCGCCGCCAGGCGACGGAGCCGGTGTCCAGGACGGTGCCGCCACCGACTACGACCTCGGGTTCTGCGTGAACATCCCGGCCGGCCCGCCGCCGCCGCCGCCGGCCGCCGGCAACGACAACTGCGTCAACGCCCTCGCCATCTCCGGCAACGGCCCGCACGCCTTTGACAACAGCTCGGCGACCGACGACGGTCTCGACGACCCGCTGTGCGACTTCTTCGGCTCTCAGGCGATTCCGCAGGACGTCTGGTTCTGCTGGACCGCCGGTGTGAGCGGTGCGACCGAGATGTTCACGTGCGGTCAGACGACCGTGGACACGAAGATCGCGGTCTACGACGGCTGCACCTGCCCGACCGGCAGTGGCATCCTCGCGTGCAACGACGACGACGCCAGCTGCGGCCTCCAGTCGCTGCTGACCTTCAACGCCACGGCCGGCAACACCTACCTCTGCCGCGTCGGCACCTTCCCGGGTGCGACCGGCGGCACGGGTACCTTCACCTTCGCGGCGGCGCCCCCGCCGGTCACCAACGACGATTGCGCCAACGCGATCGCCGTCGCGGTTCCCTCGAGCACGCCGGGCACCACCGATGGCGCCACGACGGACTCGGCGTTCCCGTTCTGCGGCACCGGCATCACGTCTCCGGGCGTGTGGTACGCCGTCACGGGTACGGGCAACACCATCACGGCGAGCCTGTGCGACGGCAGCACGGCCTTCGACTCGAAGATCTCCGTGTACTGCGGTGATTGCGCCGATCCGGCCAGCGCCCTGTGCGTGACCGGCATCGACGACTTCTGTGGTCTCCAGTCGGAGGTCTCGTGGTGCTCGCAAGCGGGTGCGACCTACCTCGTTCTCGTCCACGGGTTCGGCGGCCAGACCGGCTCGTTCGAACTGGACGTGAGCGACAACGGCGTCTCCTGCACCGCGGACGTGGCCTGCCTCCCGCAGGGCGCGTGCTGCATCGACATCGGTGGCGGTCAGATCGACTGCCAGATCGCGACGGCCGACGAGTGCGCGGCCGTGGGCGGCACCTACCAGGGTGACAACACCGCATGCCCGACGAAGGAGTACTTCGAGTTCTCCTGCACGCAGGCCTTCGAGCAGATCGCGAACACCGGTTCGCCGCTGTTCCTCGGTGACGACGACGGCGCCCTCGTGCCGCTCGGCTTCACCTTCAACTTCTTCGAGCAGAGCTACTCCACGATCGGCGTGGGCTCGAACGGTTACCTGACCTTCGGTACCGACCTCACGGACTTCTCGAACGACGCGATTCCGAACGACACCGATCCGAACGACATCATCTGCCCCCTCTGGGACGACTTCGATCCCAGCAGCGGCGGTCAGGTGTACGTCGCGACGTTCGGCGTCGCCCCGAACCGCGCCTTCGTGGCTCAGTGGGACAACGTGCCGCAGTTCGCCAACACGGACTCCAACACGTTCCAGGCGATCCTGTTCGAGAACAGCAGCCGGATCTCCTTCCGCTACCTGAACATCACCCCCGAGGCTTTCGCGGGTGACTACACGGTTGGCGTGGAGAACGTCGACGGCACCCGCGGCACCGCCGTGGACGCCAGCACCATCTTCAACGGCGACTGCCGCCTGCTGATCCCGGACACCATCCCGGGCGACTGCACGGCACCGCTTCCGCTGGACGTCCGCCCGGGCTTCTGCCCGAACCCGGTCGTTCCGAACGCCAACGGCGTGGTCACGGTCACGGTGCCCGGCACCGTGTCGGTGAACCCGGCCAACGCGACCATGGTCGACGGCACCGTCCAGCTCGAGCTGGCCGGCGGCGGCGCCCCGGTTCAGCCGTACCGTCGTTCGCCGTCGAGCCTGACCTACGTGGTCGGTGACGCGGTGACGCCGTTCTTCGGCTCGAACTGCAACGTGTCCGGCCCGGACGGCATCGACGACTGGACCTTCGAGTTCAGCGTTGCCGACCTCCGCGACGCCTTCGGCCTCAGCGGCATGAACCCGGGCGACGCCGTCCAGGTTCAGCTGAGCGGCCGCGTGGACCAGGGCGGCAACGCCCAGGCCTTCGTTGCCTACGACGAGATGACCGTGTCCGCCGCGCCGCAAGGCACGCGCGTGCGCATCATCTCCCGTTACGACGGCCTCTTCACCCCGTCGAGCACCGACCTCGTCGGTGACGCGGGCGCGTTCGGTGGCCAGGCGGCTACCCGCTTCGTGCAGCCCGGCAGCACCTTCTCGGTGACCGCCGGTCCGTTGCCGCTCAACCCGGGCTTCGTCTGGGTTGGCTGGTACATGGATGGTCAGTTCCTGACCAGCAACGCGACGGCGAACATCGTGGTGGGCAATGACAACATCGCCCTCACCCCGGTGTACATCTTCGTGAAGACGACCGGCGCCGCCTCGAACTTCTAGGTGACGTCCTGAAGCTCACGGCGGCTCGTCCGTCGTGAGCGAGAACAAAGGAAGGGTCCCGCTCCGCGGGGCCCTTCCTTTGCCATTTCCGGTGCCATATCCGGTGCCATATCCGGATCGGGGGCGCGCGCCGACAGACTGCAGCCGAGCTCGACCTCGAGTCCCACCGGCCAGCGACTCAGTCGCCCGCCGGCTCGCGCAGCCGCGCCAGGTTCGCGGCGGCGGTCGGGTGCCCCGGGTCCAGCTCGAGCGCGCGCACGTAATGCGCCTCGGCCTCGTCGAGGCTGCCGAGAGACTCGAGCGCGAAGCCCAGGTTCACGTGCGTCGAGGCCTGCCCCGGGCCGAGGCCCAGGCGGCGGGTGAGGGTCTCGACGACCTCGTCCCAGTGCTCGAGCCTCGCGAGCGACGCGCCGAGCTGGTCCAGGGCGTAGAGGTTGCGCGGGTTGTCGACGAGGATCTCCCGCAGGAGTTCGCACGCGCGCGCGTCCTCCCTGGATTCGGCCAGGCTGCGGGCGCGCAGGTAGAGGGCGTACTCCTCCAGGCGCTCGTGCCGCGCGGGCAGCCCCGTGGGGCAGGTCGCAGCCGGAAGGGGCTCGCTCGCGTCCCCCGAACTCCCGTAGCCGAGGGCGCGCAGCTCCTCGACTCCCGGCCCGGCGTGGTCCGCGGTCCTCTCCGCGGTCAGCGCAGTCCAGGTCCCGACGGCCTCGAGCGCTCGCCGGTACGGCCTCGCAGCATCCGGCTCCTGCTCGAAGAGGTTCCGGTTCTCGTGCGGGTCGGAGGCGGGACGGTAGAAGAGCGGCGCGGAGGAGTGCAGGTACTTGCCTGCGGCGTCGGCCCAGCCCGCCAAAGGGCTCCAGCCGAAGTGCACGAATCCGTAGTAGGTCTCGAAGTACACGCCGCGGTCCGGGGCGAGCTCCGCGCCGAGCAGGTCGCGGCCGTCGAGCGCGGTCGCCGTGGTTCCCCTCGTCTCCAGGCCGAGCGCGCGCAGAACCGTCGGGTAGACGTCGACGACACTGACGATCCGATCCGATCGCGTGCCGGCGCCGCGGCCGTCGGGGTGACGCACGAGCAGCGGAACGCGAATCGTCGAGTCGTAGGCGAAGGAGGCGTGCGTGAGCTCGCCGTGCTGGTCGAGGCCCTCGCCATGGTCCGCCACGACCACGACCAGCGTCTCGTCCTCCCGGCCGGTGGAGCGCAGCGCGGCACGGAGCCGTCCGACGTGGTGGTCGACGTAGGCGACCTCTCCGAGGTAGGCGTGCCCGCCCGCGCGTTGGAGGAACTCCGGCGGCGGCTCGTAGGGGGCGTGGGCGTCGAACAGGTGCACCCACAGGAAGAACGGCCGTTCCGGAGGCTGCGCGGCGAGCCACGCGAGCGCGGCGTCGACGACCTGGGCTGCGTCGCGCCGAGCGAAGTGCACGCCCTCCTGCTCCGCAAACCGCTCGACGCCGTCGTAGGTCTCGAAACCCTGGTCGAGACCGACGCTGGCGTCGAGCACGGCGGCGGCGACGAAGGCCGCGGTCGAGAGCCCGGCGGCGCGCAGGCGCTCGGCGAGTGTCTCGGCCTCGGTCGGGAGGCGCGCCGAGCCGTTGTCGCGGACGCCGTGCCGCGGCGGATACAGCCCGGTCAGCATCGAGGCGTGCGCCGGCGCGGTCAGCGGGGCCGTGGTGCGCGCCCACAGGAACTGGACCGACTCGCGAGCGAGCGCGTCGAGCTCCGGCGTGAGTCCGGGGGGCGCACCCGTGGTCGAGAGCGCGTCCCAGCGCACGGTGTCCAGCGTGATCAGGAGCGCCGACCGCGCCGGAGCTCCGGCGGACTCGTCGGGATCCTCGGAGTCACTGGAGCAGGTCGTCGCCGCGGCGGCGGCGAGCAGGACCAGGGCGCGGGTGGGAGCGTGCAACGTCGGGCGCGCGCGAGCCCTCGGCGTCGGCGCGGGCGGGGAGTGTAGCGCCTGGAGCGTCCGACTCGAATCCCTGCTCGGACCCCGGCCGGGCGGGTCAGCGTCCGGCGCGCGGGTTCGGGGGCAGGCGCTCGATGTCCTCGGCCACGAAGTAGAGCAGGGCCGCCATCAGCGCCGCGCCGAGCTCGAGCTCGCGCGGGTGCACCTCGTCCAGCGTGTCGTTCGCGGAGTGGTGGACGTCGAAGTAGCGGTGCGAATCGGGCACGAGGCCGACCGTGACGACTCCAGCGCCGCGCATGGGCGAGACGTCGGCTCCGCCGGGTCCCTCGAAGAGCAGGTCGGCGTCGTAGGGCTCGAACAGGTCGACGATCTCCGCGATCCGCTCCCGGGCGCGCGGGTTGGCATCGGTGGCGAAGCCGCGCGGCGCGAAGCCGCCGCGGTCGGACTCGAGCGCCAGGACGTGCTGGCCCATCTCCTCGAAGTGCGTGCGGTAGTACTCCGAGCCGCCGCGCAGCCCGTTCTCCTCGTTCATGAAGAGCACCACGCGCAGCGTCCGCCGCGGCCGCAGGTCCAGGGCTCTCAGGAGGCGGACGGCCTCGATGGCCTGGGAGCAGCCGGCTCCGTCGTCGTGCGCGCCCTGGCCCACGTCCCAGCAGTCGAGGTGCGCGCCGACCACGAGGATCTCGTCGGGCAGCTCGCGCCCGCGCAGCTCGCCGACGACGTTGAAGGACGGTGCCTCGCCGCGCTCCTCGCAGTCGAGCACCAGGCGCCCGACCACGTCGTCGTGCTCGGCGAGCAGCCGCGAGAGGCGCTCGGCCGCCAGCGTGCTGATGGCGGCGCCCGGCACGCGCCGCACGTCCGGCTCGTAGCGCATGGCGCCGGTGTGCGGCACGTCGTCCAGACGCTGCGTGATCGATCGGCAGAGCGCGGCCACGCCGCCGGCGCGCGCGGCGCGCAGCGCCCCCTGCGTGCGCTGCGGAACGGCGTCCCGGTAGGCGGCGAAGGCGTCGACCGCCGTGGGGGCCATCGGGCGACCGAAGAAGACGATCGCGCCGCGTGCGCGTTCCCCGAGGGCGTCCAGCTCGGCGAAGGTTCGCACCTCGACCACGGGACCGACCAGGCCGTCGGGCGGCGTTCCGATGCTGCCGCCGAGCGCCAGGGTCGCGAACGTCCCCGCCGCCGCGGGCGGCTCGAGCACCTCGTAGCGGGCCGTCGTACCGCGGACCCAGCGCGGCACGGTGCAGGGCTCGAGCCGCACCGCGTCGAACCCGAGGTCGACGAGCGTCTGTCGGCCCCACTCGACCGCCGCAGCCGCCCCGGGCGAGGCGGAGAGGCGGTGCGGCGCGACGGTGCAGAGCTCCGTGAGCAGCTCGTACGCGCGGCCGCGGGCCATGGCCTCGCGCACGATGCGGTCGACGATCCGGCGGCGCTGGGCCGCGACGTCTTCCGCCGCGGGGGAGGCCGACTCCTCCGAGGTGGGAGCGGAGGGCCGCGGAGCGCGGACGGACGGATACGGAGACGTGAGGCAGAGAATCGAGAGGGCGACGGCGATCAGCATTCCGCGAGTCTCCACATGCCCGGGCGGGGGCGCAAACATCTCGACGCGACCGGACCGAACCCGGTCGGGGCCAGATCGAACACCCGCCGCCGCTGGGCGCGGCCGCCGCGCGGACTACAATGCGCCGGCGCCGGGCCTGGGCGCACCCATGGTCGCGAGCGAACCCGTCGAAACCGACTCCGAGCGCGATGAGGACCGCGGGGGCGGTGCTCCGGTCCGCGAGGCGGCCTGGGCGCTGGCGGTGGCGCTGGGAGCCTGCCTGGTCCTGCTGCTCGTCGCGCGGCACTTCGACCCGCAGACGCTGCACGTTCACGGACGCCTGAACGACCAGGCGGGCTACGTCACGACGGCGCGCATCCTCGCGGACGAGGGCGAGCTGCGCTCCGGCATCCTGCTGCCGGCCTACGTCGAGAACGAGCGCTCGCGCCTCTACATGCCGGGGCACTACGTCGCCCTGGCGACGGCGTACCGCGCGCTGGGCTATGGGCCGGGCACCTCGCTGGTGCCGAGCCTCGTGTCGTTCGTGCTCTGCGTCGTGCTGGCCTACGACCTCGCGCGGCGCTGCGCCGGTCGTCGCGCGGGCCTCGTCGCGGGTTTGCTCGTCGCGTGCTGCCCGCCTTTGCTCGCTTACGCGTTCACCGCCATGGCCGAGCTGACGCTCGCGGCCGCCGCGACCTTCGCGGTCTGGCTGCTCGTCGCGCTGCCCGGACGGCTGCGCGCGTGGGCGGCGCCGGTGCTGCTCGCGATCCCGTTTCTCTTCCGGGAGACGGCGGCGCTGCTCGCGGCTCCGGCCGTGCTCCTGGTCCTGGCGGGACCCGGTCGGGCGCGGCTGCGCGCCGCGCTCGCGCTGGCGGCGTCGGTGGTGTTGCTCTACGGGCTGCTCGCCTGGCAGGTGGCGACGGGCAAGGAGTCGCCGCCGCTGTCGTGGGTGACCGGCGGGCAGTTCAACTACAGCGATGCGACCTACGAGGCTCCCAGGCTCGGTGCGTCGGAGTGGATGGGGGCCGTGGTCGCCAACGTCGGCCGCAACGTCGAGACGCTCCGCACCGAGGTGTTCGACGAGGCCTCGGTCGAGGTGCTGTTCCTCGTGCTGCTCGTCGCGCTCACCCTCGCGGTGCTCGCGGGCGCGGGGCTCCGCGCCCGCGGTCGACCTCTGTCGCTCGGGACCGGACTCGCGGCCCTCGGGATCGTGCTGCTCAGCGCGACGCTCTACGACGTGAAGGGCATGAAGCTCGTACGCGCCCTGCTGTTCCTCGCGCCGTTGCTGGCCGCCGGCGCGGCCATCGCCTGGACGCCGCGGCGCGCGACCCGTTCCGGAGCGCGAAGTCCCCGTGCGCGCTGGATCTCGGCCGCGGCCGCGCTGTTGCTCGTGATCGGAGCCGAGCGCGCGTCCGCGGCGGCGGGAGCCTCGTTCCGCAAGTTCTCCGGTATCACGCGCACGAACACGCGCACGCTCGAGGCCCTCGGCCACGACGACGAACAGCTCCTGATCACGCACTTCTCGTTCGGTCTCGACTACGCCGTCGAGCACTACCCCGTGCGCTGGTCGTTCCTGCCCGCGAACGACGAGAC
>CAYGPA010000190.1:2541-9525 GCA_964351535.1 uncultured Planctomycetaceae bacterium | reverse complement strand
GGCGACCGCGTGGGCGAGAGCGTCGGACAGGGCGCCATCCTGCTGGGCGGGGCCGCGCTCACCTGGGGCTTCTGAGACACCCCGTCCGCGGCGCCGCTTCCCCCCGCCGCGGCGTCGTCGGGGCCGCGCCCAGAGGGTAGGCTCTGCACCCACCCCCCCGGAGGATCCTTGCAGCTCGGCTTCGTTCTCGACCAGTCCCGGTGCATCGGTTGCCACGCGTGCACCGTGGCGTGCAAGTCCGAGAACCACGTGCCGGTCGGCAAGTTCCGGACGTGGGTGAAGTACACCGAGCAGGGCAGCTTCCCCCAGGTGCGCCGCTCGTTCACGGTGCTGCGCTGCAACCAGTGCACCGACGCGCCGTGCGTCACGATCTGCCCGGTGCGCGCGCTCGAGAAGCGGCCCGACGGGATCGTGGACCTCGACCAGGGCGCGTGCATCGGCTGCAAGGCCTGCCTGCAGGGCTGCCCGTACGACGCGATCTACCTGAACGAGGACACGGGCACGGCGGAGAAGTGCCACTTCTGCGCCCACCGCACCGAGCGCGGCCTGGCGCCCGCCTGCGCGGTCGTCTGTCCGACCGAGGCGATCGTGCCGGGGGACTTCGACGACCCGGAGAGCGCCGTCTCCAAGCTCCTCGCGCGCGGCGACCTGACCACGCGGAAGCCCGAGGCGCAGACCGGTCCGAACGTGCACTACATCGACGCGACCGAGGCGGGCATCGTGCCGATCGCGACCACCGGCGCCGGCGGCTACCTGTGGTCGGACAATCCCGAGGGTGTGCACCGCGACGCGGACCGCATCCGCGCCGCCGCCGAGCCGGAGCTCGCGCGCACGACCTACGACGTGGCGCACGCGCCGCTCTGGGGCTGGAAGGTGTCGGCCTACCTGTTCACGAAGTCGCTCTCCGCGGGCGCGCTGCTCGCGCTGCTGCCCGTCGCCGCGCTCGCCGCGGTCACGCCGCGCGACCTGGGCTACGCCGCGCTGCTGGCGCTCGGGTTCCTGCTGGTCACGACCGTGCTGCTCGTGGCCGACCTCAAGCGGCCCGAGCGGTTCTGGAAGATCCTGGCGCGGCCGAACTGGGCCTCGTGGCTCGTGAAGGGCACGGTGGCGCTGATGCTGCACGGCGCCGCGACCTGTGCCTGGATCGCGGCGTGGTACCTCGACTACGAGCTCGAGGGGCCGCTCCTGTGGGCGGCGCTCGGCGTCACCGCGGCGATCGCGGCGCTGGCGGCGGGCTACACGGCGTTCCTGTTCGGCCAGTCGAAGGGCCGCGTGCTCTGGATGCAGCGCGGGCTGTTCTGGCACCTCCTGGTCCAGGCCTACCTCGGCGGACTCGCGCTCCTGATCCTGGCGCACCCGTGGTTCGGGTGGGGGAGCGACGTACTCGGGATCCTCGCCGCCCAGCTGACCGCCGCGCTCGTGATCCACGTCGGCTTCGACGCCGTCGCGGGGATGCTCTCGCCGCGCGGTCGTCGCGAGGAGTACCGCCGCGCCGTCGCGCTGTGGAAGCGCGGCCCGCTCGCTCGCAAGCACAAGCTGGCCGTCGGCCTCGCGCTCGCCGCCGTGGCTTTCCTGCTGCCGCTCGACGCCTCGCTGTCCGTCTGGCTCGCGCCGGTCGGCGCCGCGCTGGCGCTCGTCGCGCTGCTCGTCGCCGAGGACGCCTTCGTCCGCGCCGGCCAGGCCCTGCCGATCAGTTGACCTCGCGCTGAACGTGAATCCGCGATGACCGAACCTGGCAACCCCTTCGCTCCGCACTCGCGCACCTCTCCCTGGGAGCTCGCCGCGGGTCCGCCTCCGGAGTCCTGGGACGACTGGGTCGAGCTCGACTCCGAGGCCTGGCCCAAGCGGGTCGAGCGCCACTACCAGTGCATCCCGACGATCTGCTTCAACTGCGAAGCGGCCTGCGGCCTGCTGGCCTTCGTCGACAAGGAGAGCGGCGAGATCGAGAAGTTCGAGGGCAACCCCGTGCACCCCGGCAGCCGCGGGCGGACGTGCGCGAAGGGGCCCGCCACGATCAACCAGGTGCGCGACACCGAGCGCATCCTGAAGCCCCTGAAGCGCGTCGGCCCGCGCGGCGCGGGACAGTGGAAGGAGGTCTCGTGGGAGTCGGTGCTGGCCGACGTCGGCGGGCGCATTCGCAAGGCGCTCGACGAGGACCGCCACGACGAGATCATGTACCACGTCGGCCGCCCGGGCGACGACCACTTCGTGAACCGCATGCTGCAGGCGTGGGGCGTCGACGGCCACAACAGCCACACGAACGTGTGCAGCGCCTCGGCGCGCACGGGGTACCAGCTGTGGTGCGGTGCCGATCGCCCGTCGCCGGACTACTCGCGCACGAAGTTCATGCTGCTGCTCTCCGCGCACCTGGAGACCGGGCACTATTTCAATCCGCACGCGCAGCGCATCCTTTCGGCCAAGGAGGCCGGCGCGCGGCTCGCGGTGATCGATACGCGGCTCTCGAACACGGCCTCGCACGCCGACATCTGGGTTTCCTCGTGGCCGGGGACCGAGGCGGCGCTCCTCCTCGCCGTCGCGCGCGAGCTCCTGCGCTCGGGACGCTACGACGCGGACTTCGTGCGCCGCTGGACGAACTGGAAGGACTACCTCGTCGCGCGCGATCCCGACGGACCGGGGACCTTCGAGCGCTTCATCGAGCTCCTGATCGAGCTCTACGACGAGTACACGCCCGAGTACGCCGCGCACGAGTGCAAGATCCCCGCCGACACGGTGCCGCGCCTGGCGGACGAGATCGCGGCGGCGGGCTCCTGCTTCTCGAGCCACCTGTGGCGCAACGCCGCCAGCGGCAACCTGGGCGGCTGGCAGATCGCGCGCGCGCTCGTGTTCCTGCACGTGCTCTCCGGCAGCCTGGGCACGCCCGGGGGTGTGAACCCGAACAGCTGGGACAAGTTCGTGCCCAAGCCCAGTGAGACGCCGCAGCCCGGCAAGAACTGGAACGAGCGGCTCTGGCCGCGCGAGTACCCGCTCGCGCACTACGAGATGAGCTTCCTGCTGCCGCACCTCCTGCGGCGCCAGCAGAGCCGCGTCGACGTCTACTTCTCGCGCGTCTACAACCCCGTCTGGACCAACCCCGACGGCTGCTCGTGGATCGAGATGTTCGAGGACGAGGAGAAGATCGGCTGCCACGTCGCGCTGACGCCGATCTGGTCCGAGACCGCGCAGTGGGCCGACTACGTGCTGCCCATGGGGCTCGCGCCCGAGCGCCACGACCTGATGAGCCAGGAGACGCACGCGGGCACCTGGATCGGCTTCCGCCAGCCCGTCGCGCGGGAGTTCCGTCGGCGGCGCGGCGAGAAGATCGACTCGACGCTCGACAGCAATCCGGGCGAGGTGTGGGAAGAGGCCGAGTTCTGGGTCGCGCTCACGTGGCGCATCGACCCCGACGGCTCGCGCGGCATCCGCAAGTTCTTCGAGTCGAAGGACCGGCCGGGCGAGCCGATCTCGATGGACGAGTACTACGCGGACATCTTCGCGGGCGTGCCGGGACTGCCCGAGGCCGCGCGCAACGCGGGACTGGAGCCCGTCGAGTACATGCGTCGCTTCGGCGCCTACGAGGTGCCCTACGCCGGCCAGGAGCGCTACGAGCGCGCCGTGGAGGAAGGCGAGGGCGGCGTCGACGTCGAGGGCCGTCGGCGCGCGGGCTTCAAGACGCCCAGCGGCCGCCTGGAGTTCTACTCGCCGACGCTCGTCGACTGGGGCTTCGAGGGCGAGGCCGTGCCGGGCTACGTGCGCTCGCAGGTGCACTGGAGCCACCTCGACCTCGTCGCGGGCGACCGCGTGCTGCTGCCGACCTTTCGCCTGCCGACCCTGATCCACACGCGCTCGGGCAACGCCAAGTGGCTGCAGGAGATCTCGCACACGAACCCGCTGTGGGTCCACCCCGAGGACGGCGAGGCGCTCGGCATCGCCAACGGCGGCCTGGCCAAGGTGCACACGCGCATCGGCTGGTTCGTCGTGCGCGCCTGGGTGACCGAGGGCATCCACCCCGGGATCGTCGCGTGCTCGCACCACGTCGGCCGCTGGCGCCTGCACCGCGAGGTCGGCGGCGAGCGCCAGTCGACGGCGCTGGTCGACGTCGTGCGCGACGGCGAAACGTTCCTTTTCCGCCAGCGCGAGCCGGTCGCTCCGTTCAAGAGCAGCGACCGCGACACGTCGCGCATCTGGTGGAAGGAGTCCGGCGTGAACCAGAACCTGACCTTCCCCGTGCAGCCCGACCCGGTCAGCGGCATGCACTGCTGGCACCAGAAGGTGCGCGTCGAGGCCGCGGCGCCCGGCGATCGCTACGGCGACGTCTTCGTCGACCTGCGCCGCTCGCGCGCGGTCTTCGAGGAGTGGCTCGACCACGCCAAGCCGGCCCCCGGTCCCGGCGGCCTGCGTCGGCCGCTGTGGCTCAACCGCCCGCTGCGGCCCGTCGACGAGGCCTTCCGCTGCGAGCCCGAGAACGGCGCCCCCTCGCGGGGCGTGGACGGAGCGTAGGCCCGCCGTGGCCGACTCCCCGCGACCGCGCAGCCGGCTGCGCCGACTGCTGCTGGCCGCCGCGGTGCTCCTGGTCTCGCTGCTCTCCGCCGAGTTCGGCTGGCGGATGGTCTTGCGTTTCCAGGGTCGACCCTACGACGCCGCGAGCGCGCGCGAGCGCCTGCGCGGCGTCGCCGAGCAGGCCGCGACGAATCTGCCCGTGCCCGGAGTCGCCGCCGACGCGCGTGCCACGGGCGAGTGGCAGTCGGGGCTGCATCCGTTCCTGGCGTTCGACGCGGTGCGCTCGTTGGCGCAGGTCCGCGAGGACGAGCTCTTCTTCCGCACGCCGCAGGCGGAGCAGGACTTCGAGGTCATGGTGCTCGGCGGATCGGTCGCCGCGAGCTTCGGGTTCCAGGGCGGCCCGATCCTGGCGCAGCGCATCGCCAAGCACCCGCGTCTCGCGGGCCGCGAGGTGCGCGTCCTGACCTACGCGCGCGCCTCCCACAAACAACCGCAGCAGGCCATCGCGCTGGTCTACCTCCTGAGCCTCGGGATCCGGCCCGACGTCGTGCTGAACCTCGACGGCTTCAACGAGGTGGCGCAATCCAACGTGAACGCCGGCCTCGACACGAACCCGGCTTACCCCTCGATCGCGCAGTGGCGGCCCTTCGTGGGCGGCGTCGGCGGTCCCGAACAGGTCGACATGCTGCTCGACGTGCGCGCCACGCAGAACTCCCTGCGTGAACACGCGGAGCGCTGGGTCGACTCGCCGCTGCTCTCGAGCGCGCTCGCCGGCAAGTTCGCGCTCGGCCTCGTCGCGCGCGAGCGCCGACGCATGGTCGCGGCCCAGGAGCGCTACGTGGGCGCGCGCGGCCAGTCGCCCTTCCTGCGCGGTCCCGACTTCGATCGCGAGCTGCCGGCCGTGCTCGAGCGCGGCGTCGAGCTCTGGGCCGAGGGCTCGCGCTCCCTGCGAGCGCTCTGCGAGAGCCGCGGGATCCTCTACCTGCACGCGCTGCAGCCCACGCTACACGACGGCGTGAAGCAGCCGACCGCGGAGGAGGTCGCCTCCGGCTCGGCCTCGCAGGCGTGGCTCGACGCCGTCGAGCACGGCTATCCGCTGCTGCGCGCGACCGGCGCGGAGCTGCGCGCCGAGGGCATCGAGTTCGTCGACCTCACCGACGTCTTCGCCGAGGAGGCCGACACGATCTACGTCGACGCCTGCCACGTGAACATGCGCGGCAACGACCTCATGGCGCGGCGTCTCGCGCGCGCCCTGCGACGTCGCATCGAGGCTCCCCCGGTTATCGAGGGCGACGAGTCTCCCCGCTGAGCGGCCGCCGACCGTCCCGCGCAACCCGTCCGGGGGCCCCTCGCGCGCCTCCGGCCGCCTCGGTCATGCGCGGGTAATGTTCGCGCGGCGCACTCCGCCCGGACTTCGACCCCGACCGAGGAGGGCGGGATAGACTCGGGAGAGACGGCCCGCGTCGGGCCGCGCAACCGGAGGTTCCATCCCTCCGCACGGGAGTACGCGCCATGCTGAGACCTTCCATCGCCCTCGCCGCCCTCGCCCTCACCGCGCTCGGGGCACCCCCCGACGGCGGCCCCTTTCCGCGGTTCAAGGAAGAGGCCATGACGATCGAGTACACCGCGACCAACGGCGAGGCCGCGATCGTGCTCCAGGCGGAGACCGAACAGTCCATCGCGCGCCTGGAGGTGCGCAGTCCCCTCGGGGAACCGGTGCTCGACATGAGCGGGCCGAGCGGTCGGCCGCTGGCGCTCTCGGGGTTCGTGCTCGAGTCGATCGAGACCACTCCGCAAGAGCTCGCGACCCTCTACCCCGCCGGCGTGTACTCGCTGCGCGGTCGCACCACCGACGGGCGTGCGATGCGCGGGCACGCGATGCTCTCGCACGCGCTCCCGCCGGCGCCGCAGGTGACGTTCCCGACCCAGGGCGCCGTCGACGTGCCCGCGAACAACCTGCGGGTCCGCTGGGCGGCCGAGCCGCAGGCGGCGCGGTACCGCGTCGTGCTGGAGCAGGGAGACGCCGACAACCTGATGGTCGAGCTGCCGCGCGGCTCCACGTCGCTGGTCGTGCCCGACGGCGTTCTCGCGCCCGGCACGGACACGCTGTTCGAGGTCGGCGCGGTCGGCGCGAACGGCAACTGCACGATCGTCGAGATCACGTTCAAGACCCGGTGACCCTCCGGGCGCAACCCACGAAGACTGAGGAAGGGATGCACGGAGCGGGCGAGGTACGGGTCGCAAGGCCCCGCCGCCTCGTCCGCCCAACTCCGACATGCGCGTCTTGATCGTCGAGGACTCCGCGACGCTGCGGGAATCGCTGCGCACCGGCCTTTGGCGCGAGGGGTTCGCCGTGGACGTCGCGGCCGACGGTCGCGCGGGGCTCTCCTACGCGCGCAACAATCCCTACGACGTGGTCGTGCTCGACATGATGCTGCCGGAGCTCGACGGGATGGGCGTGCTCGAAGGGCTGCGGGACAAGAGCGA
>CAYGPA010000190.1:0-2441 GCA_964351535.1 uncultured Planctomycetaceae bacterium | reverse complement strand
CTCGACCTGACCGCGCGCGAGTACGCGCTGCTCGAGTACCTGGCGCTGCGCCAGGGGCAGACGGTCAGCCGCGAGGAGATCGAGGACCACGTCTACGGCGTGAACAAGCTGCCCTCGAGCAACGCGGTGGACTCCGGGATCTGCATCCTGCGCTCGAAGATCGGGCCCGCGGGCAAGGAGCTGATTCGAACGCGACGCGGGCAGGGCTACGTGCTGGAGGCGCGCGGCGCGTGAGGTCGATTCGCTCCTACCTGCTGAGCCGGCTGCTGGGCGGAGCGGCGCTGGTGCTCGGCGTGACGGGGATCGCCGTGTACGTGGTCGTGGCGCGCGCCCTCGAGGGCCAGTTCGATCGCAACCTCGCCAACCGTGTGCAGGGGCTCGCCTCGATCCTCTTCCAGGTCGAGGACGTCGTCGACTTCGCCTTCTCCGACGAGCTGATGCCGGAGTACGAGCGCGAGGAGCTCCCGGCCTTCTTCGAGCTCCGCTTCGACGACGGCACGCTGCTCGAGCGCTCGAACTCCGCCGGCGAGACCGCGCTCGAGGTCCCGCGCCCACCGACGGAGGTGCCGGTGTACTGGGACGGCCCGCTGCCGGACGGACGCCCCGGGCGCTTCGTCGCGCAGCGGATCGAGATCCACCACGTGTTCCCCGAGACCGGCCCCGACCGACCCGACGCGCGGCGGCTGTCGATCGTCGTCGCCAGGGGCCGCGAGGAGCTCGTCGCGGGCGAGCGCGCCATTCTGCAGCAGTGCGTCGGCGCCGCGCTGCTGCTCATGGGGAGCCTGACCGTCCTGATCCTGCGCTCGGTGAAGCGCGGACTGGCGCCCGCCCACCGCGTGGCCGCGGCGCTGGATGCGATCCACGTCGACGACCTGCCCGAGACGCTCGACTTCGGTCCGCTGCCGCGGGAGCTCGCTCCCGTCGGCGAGAAGACGCAGGCCCTCGTGCAGCGCGTCGACCGCGCGCTCGAGCAGGAGCGCCGCACCGCAGCGGACATCGCGCACGAGCTGCGCACGCCGATCAGCGAGCTCCTGACGGTCTCCGAGGTCGCCCTGCGCGAGGACCGCGATCCGCAGGCGGCTCACCAGGCGCTGCGCACGGTGCGGGACGTGGCCTCGCGCATGGGACGCTCGGTCTCGACCCTGCTCAAGCTCGCGTGGCTCGAGATGGGCGCGGACAGCTCGGACCACGTCGGCGTCGATCTGGGGGCCATCGTGCGCGACGCTCTGCGTCCGCTGGCAGCGGTCCAGCGCGAGCGCGAGCTGCGGGTCGAGAACCGGGTCGACTCCGGTCCGCTGGTCGAGGCGGACGAGGACGTCGTCCGCATCGTCGTGTCGAACCTGGTCGCCAACGCGGTGACCTACGCGCCGAGTCGCGGCTCGATCCGCTGCCTCCTCGAGCGCACCGACGGGAACTGGATGCTGGTCGTCGAGAACGCCGCGGGCGAGCTCAGCGCCGAGGACCTCGCCTCGCTCTCGCGGCCGTTCTGGCGCAAGGACCGCGCGCGCTCCGACCGCAATCGCTTCGGCCTGGGCCTGGCGCTCTCCTGCGCGCTCTCCGCGCGCGCCGGCATGAAGCTCGCCTTCGAGCTGCGCGACGGCAACCTGCGCGCGTCGCTGTCCGGCGCGACCGAGGGCTTCGAGCGCACGAGCCGCGCAGGCTAGGTTCGGGCTAATCCGGGAGCACCGGGTGCCGCAGGTGGTGGTCGGTGGCCTCCTGCCAAACCTGGGCGACGGCCAGGAGCTCCGTCTCGCGGAACAGCTTGCCGCAGAACGTGATGCTGGTCGGCGTGCCGTCGGCCGCGAAGCCGTGGGGGAGCACGACGGAGGGGTGCCCGGTCAGGTTGGTCATGAGCAGGTTCGATCCGCCGAAGGTCGGGTTCACCCAGAGGTCGACGCCGGCGAGCGCGCGCTCGAGCTCCTGCATCAGGAGCGTGCGCACGCGGTTCGCGCGCAGGTAGTCGACGGCGGGGATCGTGCGTCCCTGCCGGAACACGTTGGGCCAGGCCTGCGCGACCTGTCGCACCAGCTCGTCGTCGCGACCGGACCGCGACAGCTCGTCGAAGGCCGCGGCGGCTTCGGCGGTCAGGATGAACGAGAGCGCGCCGACGGGCAGGTCGGGGAACGCGATCGGCACGAGCTCGCAGCCCAGGCCGCGCAGGACGTCGAGCGCGCGGCGATCGTGCGCGCTCCACTCCGCCGTGCGCCGGTCCTGCTCGGCGTCCGCGGGCGGTTCGAACAGCCCCGGAACGTAGCCCACGCGCAGCTCGGAGACCTCGCCCGCGTGGGGCCACGGGAACGGCAGGTCGACCGTCGCGAGGTCGTGCCCGTCGGGGCCGAGCAGCGCGTGGAAGGCGAGGGCGCAGTCCTCCACGGTCCGCGCGATGGGGCCGAGCTTGTCCATGCTCCACGACAGCGCCATCGCGCCGTGGCGGCTGACGC
>CAYGPA010000189.1:0-9533 GCA_964351535.1 uncultured Planctomycetaceae bacterium | reverse complement strand
CCATGCGCACCGTCGTTCGAGGCAGCCTCGTCCTTTCCGTCGCCTGCCTGTCCGCGGCAGCGAGCTCGCCGGGAAGCGGTGCGACCGCGCCCGCGCGCGAGCGGGCGGGCGCGCTCGTGGCGTGGGACGCGGACCTCGGTCTGGACGCCGCGCTGGCCGAGGAACCGACCGGTGCCGTGCAGCAGGACCCGAGCGACTTCCGCGCCTACTGGAAGAACGGGCTGCGCCTCGAGACCCTCGACAAGCGCGTGAAGCTGACGTTCGGCGGCCGCTTCCACAACGACTGGACGTGGCAGCGCGTCGACGACGACCCCGGTGACATCGGCAGCGTCGGCGCGTTCGACGACGGCACGCAGTTCCGCCGCGCGCGCATCGAGATGGGCGGTCAGTTCGACGGCTGGATCGACTGGTACGCGGCCTACGACTTCGGCAACGCGGGCGTGGCGGAGTTCCGCGACGCCTACCTCGGGTACCGGCGGCCCGGCTATCGCATCCGCCTCGGCCAGTTCAAGCAGCCCTTCAGCCTGGAGTGGCAGACGAGCAGCAACGCGATCACGTTCATGGAGCGCGGTTCCCTGAACCAGACGGCCGTCCGGCGCGGTACGGGCATCATGGTTCACAACGACGAGAAGGCCGAGAACTGCACGTGGGCTCTCGGGTGGTTCCGCGAGGGCGACGAGCAGAGCCTGGACGACTCCGTGGGCGAGTACGCGATCACGGGACGCGTGACCGGCACGCCCGTCTTCGAGAACGGTGGTGAGCGCGTCGTGCACGTCGGCGGGGCCGCCAGCTTCCGGGGCTCGGACGAACTCGCGGTGCGCCTGCAGTTCGAGCAAGGGCTCGCCGATCCGTCGATCGACACCGGCGCCACTCCGCTGGAAGTCGACGACGGCCTGCTCTTCGGCTTCGAGGCCGCCTGGATGGAGGGGCCCTGGTCGGTCCAGGGCGAGGTGATCCAGCAGACGTTCGACGCCAAGGTCGGCCCCGATCCCGACGAGCTGGCCTGGTACGTCTTCGTCAGCCGCTTCCTGACGAGCGGCGACATGCGCGAGTACGACCGCGCGTGGGGGCGGTTCGGCAAGGTCACTCCCCGGCGCCCCCTCGGCCAGGACGGCGGCAAGGGCGCGGTCGAGCTGGCGCTGCGCTACTCGTCGGCCCAGCTCGACGACGTCGCCACTCTGCCGGCGGGCAGCGACGGTCTCGAGGCGCTCACGCTCGGGCTCAACTGGTACCAGAACTACAACACGCGCATCATGTTCAACCTCCTCGCCGGCCAGCAGGAGGAGCTCGACGGGAACTACTACGCGTTCGGCATTCGCCTGCAGCTCTTCTTCTAGCCCCAACACGATGGCGGTCCCGCTGGTCCCTACCTCGCTCGCGCTCGCGGCGTGCCTGGCCGGTCCGGCGGGCGGCCACGGCCCCTGGCTCGGGCTGGATGCGGCTCTCGAGGAGCCCGCCGCCGCCGACCGCGACGTCCGCGTCACGTGGAACGACCGCCTGCGGTTCGAGACCGTCGACAAGTGGGCGCGCGTCGAGATCATGGCGCGCATCCACGTCGACGCCACGACCCAGCGGGCGTCGGGCGACCTGGGCCGGCTCTACGACTGGGAAGACGACGTGGCCTTCCGGCGGGCGAGCTTCGGCTTCCAGGGCCGCTTCGGCGAGCAGATCGGCTACCGGATGCGCTTCGACTTCCGGAGCGGCGAGGCACGCTTCCTCGACGCCTACGTCGACTGGCGCGAATTGCCGTTCGGCAGCCTGCGCATCGGCCAGTTCCGCGAGCCCTTCGGCCTCGAGAACCACACCGCGGGCGACTTCCTGACGTTCGCGGAGCGCAGCATCGTGAACCGCCTCGAGCCGCGCCGGGCGACGGGGGCCATGGTCTTCGGTCAGTACGCGGAGGAGCGCGGCACGTGGTGGTTGAGCGCCACGCGCGACTCGGACGACCAGGGCCGCGCGATCGGCGACGGCGCCGCGACGCTCTCGGCGCGCGTCACGGGCCTGGTCCGCGACCGCGACGACGGTCGCGACCTGATCCACCTCGGAACTTCAGCGCGCCTGTTCCACCCCGTGGGCGACGAGCTGCGGGTGACCTTGCGGCCCGAGTCGTTCCTCGCCCCGACGATCATGGACACCGGCGTCATTCCGCTGAACAGCGCCTTCGCCTACGACGCCCAGTTCGCCTGGGTGCGCGGGCCCTGGTCGGTGCAGTCGGAGTGGACGCGGAGCGTGGGGGACGCCGAGACGGGGCCCGACCCGACGCTCGAGGGCGGCTACGTGTTCGCGTCCTGGTTCCCGACGGGCGAGAGCCGCGCCTACCGCAGGAACCGCGGCTCGTTCGGCCGGCTGGCTCCGAAGCGGCCCCTCGGAACTCCCGGGGGTTTCGGCGCCGTCGAGCTCGCCGCGCGCCTCTCCTACGCCCGGCTGACCGACGTACCGAACGACGCCGACACGCTGCGCTCCGTGACCCTCGGGGTGAACTGGTACCAGACCGCGAACACGCGCATGATCCTGAACTACATCACGGGCGAGCGCGAAGACCTGACCGGGCGCTTCCAGATCCTGCTGCTGCGCCTCCAGGTTTCGATCTGAGGTTCAGCCTGCGAGCGGCAGCTCGACGCGGAAGCGCGTGCCGACGTCGAGCTTGCTCCAGACGTGGACTTCGCCGCCCATCGCGCCCACGAGGTGCTTGACGATCGACAGGCCGAGCCCCGTTCCGCCCGCCGCCTCGGAGCGCGCGTGGTCGACGCGGTAGAAGCGCTCGAAGACGCGGTTGATGTCGCTGGCGGGGATGCCGAGGCCGTCGTCCTCGACCTCGATCCAGCCGACGCCCCCGTCCGCGCCGCAGCGCAGCACGACGTGTCCGTCCGGGCGCGTGTACTTCACCGCGTTCTCGATCAGGTTGCCGACGACCTGTCGCAGCGCTTCGCGCTCGCCTTGCACGCGCGTGGCGAGGCCGCTGGACTCGAGCGTGAGGGAGATCGAGCGACCGCGCGCCTCGTCGTCGAACTCCGCGGCCACCTGACTCAGCAGCGCGCCGAGGCCGATCGGCTCGAGGTCCATCTCGCCCTGCTGCGACTCGATGCGGGCGAGGCTGAGCAGGTCGGAGACCAGGTGGCTCAGGCGGCCGACGTTGCGGTCGATCTTGCGCAGGAAGCGCTCGTTGTTCTGGTCGTCCTCTAGCGCGCCGTCGAGCAGCGTCTCGACGTAGCCGCGGATCGACGTCAGCGGAGTCTTCAGCTCGTGCGACACGTTGGCCACGAAGTCGCGCCGGATGCGCTCCAGGCGGCGCAGCTCGGTGATGTCGTGCAGCACGATCATGAGCCCACCCGGCGAGCCGCCGCCGACGATCGAGGTCGAGTGGGCGTCCAGGACGAGCTCGCCGTCCCCGCGGCGCAGGGTGATCTCGGCGTGGGCGGAGCCCTCCTGCTCGCCGGCCTCGCTCAAGAGCTCCGCGAGGCCCGAGACGCGGCAGCACTCGAGCAGCCGCTCGCCTCGGAAGTCTCCGTCGGGCGCGCCGAGCAGGCGCAGCGCCGCGTCGTTGCAGAAGTCGATCCGGGCCTCCTCGTCGACGGCGATCACACCCTCGACCATCGCCGCGAGCATGGCGCGCAGGCGCGCACCCTCCTCCGAGATCTGCGCGAGGCGGCGCGCCGACTCGTCGGCCAGCTGGTTGAAGGCGCGGCTCAGCACGCCGAGCTCGTCGTCCGCGAGCTCGCGCACGCGCACGTCGTCGCGCCCGGCAGCCAGCTCGCGCGCGGCTCGCGTGACCTCGGTGATCGGCCCCGTGATCCTGCGCGCGGAGATCAGCCCGACGAGCAGCGCCGCGATCGCGCCTCCGGCGGCTCCGGTGATGACCGTGATGCGCGCCGCTACGGCGCGTCGGTCGACCTCCTGCAGCGGCAGAGCCGCGCGGATCGCGCCGATCGTGCGCTCACCCTGGCGCACCGGCCGCGCCACGTAGAGCAGCGGGACGGCCAGCGTTCCGCTACGCCTGCGCGCGACGCCGGTGGCTCCGTCCAGCGCGATGCGCAGCTCCTCGCGGCCCGCGTGGTTCTCCATGCCCGCGGGGTCGGCGGCGGTGTCCGCCACGACCGAGCCGTCCGACAGGACCCACGTGATCCGCTGTCCCGTCGACCTGGCCAGCGCGTCGAGACGCGCGTGCACTTCGGCGGGCAGGTTCGGACCCAGGACCTCCTGGGCGAAGGGCTCGAGCGCCTTGCAGGTGTTCTCGAGCGTGCGTTCGAGCGACTCGCGTTCGTAGCGCTGGACGTCGCGGTCCAGGAGCCAGCCGATGCCCGCCGCGGCGACGAGGACCACGGCCGCATACGAGAGAGCGAGCTTCCAGAAGAAACTGGATCGGAAGGGACTCAGTCGTCGCGACACTTGTAGCCGACTCCGCGCACCGTCGTGATCCAGTTCGCGTGGGAGCCGAGCTTCCGGCGGATCGCGCTGACGTGGACGTCGATGTTGCGCTCCAGGATATACGCTTCGCCGTCGGTGAGCAGGTCGACCAGCTCGGAACGCGGGAAGACCCTGCCCGGGCGGGACATCAGGGCCCACAGCAGGCGGAACTCCGCGCGCGTGAAGCTCTCGACGGCCCCGTCGACGGTCACTTCGTGGCGCTCCGAGTCGAGGCAGATGCCTCCGCGCTCGATGCGCGTCGGGGCCTCGTTCGCGTCGACCTGCTTGGCGCGGCGCAGTACGGCGCGAACGCGCGCGAGGAGCTCGCGGGGGCTGAAGGGCTTGGGCACGTAGTCGTCGGCGCCGAGCTCGAGTCCCAGGACGACGTCGGCCTCCTCGGAGCGCGCCGTCAGCATCACGATCGGCGTGGAGACCGTGCGTCGATCGGCGCGCAGCCTGCGGCAGACCTCGAGCCCGTCCATCCCCGGCATCATGATGTCGAGCAGGACGGCATCGGGTCCGCGGTCCGTGGCCTCGCGCAGGCCGACTTCGCCGTCGCGCGCCACCAGCACGCGATAGCCCGCCCGCTCGAGGTTGTACTGAACGAGTTCGAGGATGTCCGGATCGTCCTCGATCAGCAGGATCGTTTCCTTGGGCATGTTCGGACCGTCATCCGGGCGTGGGCCCAGGCTCGTCGAGAGCTTGGCGGGTCTTCGAGGCCGAAGGATAGGAGGCTTCTTCGCGCGCCGCAGGTCAAGTTTCGATCAAGGCCGCGACCCCCGTCCAGCGTGAGGATCAGCCGCCCAGGACGCGCTTGCGGAAGCGCTGGAACAGGTGGGCCGAGTCCATCGGGCCCGGCGCGGCCTCGGGGTGGTACTGGACGCTGAAGACGGGCAGGCGGGTGTGCTGGATGCCCTCGATGGTCTGGTCGTTCAGGTTGACGTGCGTCAGCTCGAGGTCCTTCGGCAGGCTGTCGGGGTCCACGGCGAACGAGTGGTTCTGGGACGTGATCTCCACGCGGCCGGTCGCGATGTCGCGCACGGGGTGGTTCGCGCCGTGGTGGCCGAAGGGCATCTTGCTGGTCTTGGCTCCGAGGACGATCGAGAGGATCTGGTGGCCGAGGCAGATGCCGAAGACAGGCTTCTTGTCGACCAGGTCCGCGACCGCCGACAGCGCCGAGGTGACCGCCGCCGGATCGCCCGGACCGTTCGACAGGAAGATCGCCTCGGGGTCCATCCCCAGCACGTCGTCGGCCGTGGTCCACGTCGGAACGACGGTCACGTCGAACCCGCTGTGCGTCAGGCTGCGCAGGATGTTCCGCTTGGCGCCGAAGTCGTAGGCCACGCACCGGATGCGCCGGCTCGTGTCGATCACCTCGAGCTCTTCGGGATAGGAGTCGTCGAAGCCCGCGGTCCACTGGAACGGCTCGCGGCAGGAGACCTCGGACGCGAGGTCCCGCCCGTCGGTCGCCTGCGCGGCGCGCGCCTTGGCCACGAGGGAATCGCGGTCGGAGTCGGTGGTCGAGACGACGCAGCGAAGGGACCCCTCGGTGCGGATCATGCGCGTGAGGCGGCGGGTGTCCACGCCTTCGATCGCGACGACCTTCTTCTCCACGAGCCACTCGGGCAGGGAGGCGTCCGCGCGCCAGTTCGAGGGCTCGCGCGACATCTCCTTCAGCACGAACGCCTCGGGCCACGCGCGCCCGCTCTCGTCGTCCTCGCGCGCGACGCCGTAGTTCCCGATCAGCGGGTACGTCATCACGACCGTCTGTCCGCTGTAGGAGGGATCCGTGAGGATCTCCTGATAGCCGGTCATGCCGGTGTGGAACACGAGGTCGCCCCCGGCCTCGCCGTCGGCGCCGGCCGCGTAGCCCTCGAGGAAGAGGCCGTTCTCGACGGCCATCCAGGCGGTGGGGGGACCCTTCTTCATGCTTTCGATTCTCCAGCCAACCGGTTGATCGTGGCCGCTGCGTAGCCGGCTCCGAAGCCGTTGTCGATGTTTACCACGGTGACGCCCGCGGCGCAGGAGTTCAGCATGCCCAACAGTGCCGCGAGGCCTCCAAAAGCGGCGCCGTAGCCCACGGAGGTCGGGACCGCGACGACGGGCCGATCGACCAGCCCCCCGACGACGCTGGGCAGCGCACCCTCCATCCCGGCCACGACGACCAGGGCCCGGGCCGCGCGCAGGCGCTCGATCTTCGACAGGAGCCTGTGCAGACCGGCCACGCCGACGTCGCGCAACTCCTCGACCCGCGCCCCGAGCATCCGCGCCGTCACCGCCGCTTCCTCCGCGACGGGCCCGTCGGACGTCCCCGCGCTGACGACCGCGACGAGCCCCTGCCCTTCGTCCTCGCCCTCCGGTCGCACCGTGACGGCGCCCGAGGCCTCCCAGTGCCTCGCTCCGGGAATCTCCGCCGCGAGCCGCCGCCCCACCTCCGGTGCAGCCCGCGTGACGAGCAGCCGACCGTGGACCGCGACGAGCTGCTGCGAGATCTCGAGCACCTGCTCGAGCGTCTTCCCCGCCCCGAACACGACCTCGGGATGCCCGCAGCGCACCGAGCGATGCAGGTCGAGCTGCGAGTGCCCGAGATCCGCCACGGGCGAACGCGAGAGCAGACCCACGGCCCGCTCGACGGGAACGTCGCCGCGGCGGACGCCGTCCAGCAGATCCTGCAGCTCCTGGGGGTTCATGGTGCGGCCGGCCCGTTCGACCGGGCCGAGCCGGCGATTGGAACCGATCGGAACGAAGGGTCCAAGCGACGCGGGTCTCCGCGACCCGAGCACGCCAAGAAAAACTCGGCGAGCCCCGTCACCGGACGGCAGTTGCCTCGGTCACCCCCCCGGGCCGTTCGCCCCCAAGGAGCTCCCCCCGGGCGGGTGGTCCCGGGGGAGGGCGAGGTCCTGCGCGCGGTCAGCGGGGGGAGGCGTCGAGGTTCCAGCTCGCGAGCTTGCCCGCGCGCCAGCGCTCGTGCCCCAGGCCCGCGATCATCGCCGCGTTGTCCGTGCAGTACGCCGGCGACGGGAAGACGGCGCGCAGGCCCGCGCGCTCGGCCTCGCTCGTCAGCTTCTCCCGCAGGCGCCGGTTGCAGGCCACGCCGCCGACGACCAGCGCGGTGTCGAGGCCCGCGGAGCGCGTCGTTCGGATCGTGCGGTCGACGAGCTGGTCGACCACGGCCTCCTGGAACGAGGCCGCGATCCCGGCGCGGTCCCGGATCTCCGTCGGCGGCGGGGTGGGGGCGAGGGCGTCGCCGCCGCGCAGGTGATAGAGGACGGCCGTCTTCAGGCCGCTGAACGAGAAGGCGGGCTCGGCGTCCGGGCCGCGCGGGACGTAGCGCGGAAACGCGACGGCCGCGGGGTCGCCCTCGTCGGCCAGGCGCGACACGGAGGGGCCGCCCGGGTACTCGAGTCCGAGCAGCCAGGCGACCTTGTCGAACGCTTCGCCGGCGGCGTCGTCCAGCGTCGTCGCGAGGCGTGCGAGCTGCAGCGGCGAGTCGGCGCGATAGAGCGACGTGTGCCCTCCCGAGACGATCAGCGCGGTGCACGGGTACGGGTCGAAGTCGGCTTCCATCACGGCGGCCCACGCGTGCGCCTCGAGGTGGTCGACGGCGACCAGGGGCAGGTCGCGCGTGAAGGCCAGCGCCTTGGCGGTCGAGAGGCCGACGAGCAGCGAGCCGATCAGGCCGGGTCGGCTCGTCACGGCGACCACGTCGACGTCGTCCAGGTCGAGGTCCGCGTCCGCGAGGGCGCGATCGACCACCGGCAAGATCTCGCGCAGGTGCGAGCGGCCGGCGACCTCGGGAACGACGCCGCCGAACTCGGCGTGCTCCGCGGCCTGGCTGACGACGACCGACGACAGGATCTCGCGCCCGTCGCGCACGAGCGCGGCGGCGGTCTCGTCGCAGGAGGACTCGATCCCGAGGACGGTCGTCACGGCGAGTTCTCCGCGTGGTACGGACCCGGTCGCCGGCCGCGCAGGAGGTCGACGGCGGCTTCCAGCTGCGCGTCGTTCGGCTCCGGGTCGAGCAGACGGATGTCGTCCTCGCGCTCCCAGGCCTCGATCGTCGGCATGTCGCGCTGCGGCGGGCTGTAGCGAGACAGGTGGCGGACGATCACGCGGCGTTCGTCCTCGTGCAGGTCGACCCAGAGGTCGGGGGTGATGCCGTACTCCCACGCCTCGGCCACCGTGCGCTCGAGATTGCGGTGGCAGGGCGTGTAGTAGTAGGAGTTCGTGAGCTTCACGACCGACAGGGGCTCGTCGCCGGGCCCGACGAAGGTGCGCATCTTCTGCACCATGCCCTTCCCGTAGGAGCGCGTTCCGACGACCGCTGCGGCGCGGTGTTCCTGGAGCGCGGCTCCCAGGACCTCGCTGGCGCTCGCGGAGTCCTCGTCGACGAGGATCACGAGCGGAGTGCCCGCGAAGTGGGCCTCGCTGGAGTCGGCCTGGTAGCGAATCGGCGCGCCGCGTCCCTCCGTGCTGACGATCAGGCCGTCGGTGAGGAAGCGATTGGCGATGTCGACCGCGGAGCGCAGAACGCCGCCGACGTTCGCGCGCAGGTCGAGCACGAGCGAGCGCGCGCCGGCCTTGCGGAGCTGGCCGAACGCGCGGTCGAACTCGCGCACCGTCTCCTCGCTGAACGTCCGGATCGCCAGGTAGCCGATCCCGTGTTCTTCGTCGACCAGGCGGACGTGTCGCACGGTGGGGTCGACGAGCTCCGCCCGTTCGAGGCGCACGTCGCGCTCCGCTCCGTCGCGCGCGCGGACGCGCAGGCGCAGGACGTCGCTGCCGGGGCGCGTCAGGGCCTCGACCAGTTCCCCTTCGCCCATCGAGGCCACGGTCCGACTCTCGACCGTGACCAGCGTGTCGCCGACGGTCAGACCGGCCCGATCGGCGGGCGAGCCCGGCAGCGTGAACAGCACCTGGGCGTCGGAAGTGGGGCGCCGGAACACGACGCCGATGCCCTGGTAGCGTCCGGTGGTCTCGCGATCGAGCTCGGCGACCTCGTGGCGGTCGTAGTAGCGCGAGTACGGGTCGAGCTCCTCGACCATCCCGCGCAGCGCGTCGTCGACCAGGGTCTGGGCGTCGACCTCGCGCACGTAGGCCGCGTCGGTGAAGTCGCGGACGGCGCGGTA
>CAYGPA010000188.1:6692-9537 GCA_964351535.1 uncultured Planctomycetaceae bacterium | reverse complement strand
ACGTCGAACGTGAAGTTGTGGTCCAGGGGGCTGAGGTTGCGCGCGAAGCTGACGTAGGCCACGTAGCGGCCCGAGTGTGACACGCGACCCCAGACCGAGTCGCCGTTCGAGGCGAGGCCCTCGTAGGTGATCGAGATCAGCCTGTTGACCTCGTTGCCCTCGTCGAGGATGCCGTTGCCGTCGGGGTCGCGATCGCGCGCGTAGATGTCGTACTCGCCGTTGGGGTCGAGCACGCCGAGGTTGTCGGCCTCCGTCTCGAAGACGACGTGTCGGGCGTCCGGGGTCAGGTGGGGGCGGCGCGAGTCCCCGTTCAGCTCGATGCCCGCCGGGCCCAGGCTGACGCGCTGGAGCACCTCGTTGCCCTCGTCGTACACGCCGTTGTCGTCGGGGTCGCGGTCGTAGACGAAGACGTCCCAGAACCCGTTCGTGTCTCCGGAAACGAGATCGCTGGCGCGGCTCTCGAAGGCGATGAAGCGACCGTCCGAGGACACGACGGGGCCCGAGCTGGCGTCGTTGCCGGCCTGTCCGAACGTGCTCGAGCTGGCGCGGATCGTGATGCCGTTGCCTTCGTCGAAGAAGCCGTTTCCGTCGGGGTCGCGGTCGTGAAAGAACACGTCCTTCATCCCGTTGCCGTCGATCGTGTACAGGTTGTCCGCGGTGCTCTCGAACACGACGGTCCGACCGTCGGCAGAGATCTTCGCCACCGAGCAGGGCCCGTTGGCCTCGCCGCCGGTGCTCGACACGCTGACGCGGAAGGTGGTGGCCTCACCGGGCTCGTCGTAGATGCCGTCGCCGTCGGCGTCCCGGTCGCGAACCAGGATGTCCGCGACCCCGTTCGTGTCTCCGAACACCATGTTGTGAGCCACCGAGGTGAAGGCGACGTGGCGCCCCTGATCCGACACCGAAGGGTCGAAGTTGCCCTGGTTGGCCTGCAGACCGCTCGAGGTCACGCTGACCAGGACGTTGAGGGAGGTGCCGGCCTCGTCGAAGATCCCGTTCCCGTCCGCGTCGCGATCTCGCAGGTAGATGTCGCGCTGCAGGTTCGTGTCGGTGGGGCCGAGGTTGGACGAGTCCGACTCGAAGACCACGTACCGGCCGCACGGTGAGATGGAGGGGTGCTTGCACTCCCCGTTGCCGTCCTGCTCGAGCGGCGCCGAACTCGCGCAGACGATGGGCGGCGGGGGGCCTTCTTGCGCCGAACCGAGGGAGGTCTGCCGTTTGATCCGGGTCCTGTTGACGATCGCTACCTGGGAGAAGGCGGGGGGGAGGAGCAACGCCGCCACGGCGAGAGGGAGCAGGGTTCGACGCATGGGGGTTCTCGGATGGTGAATTGCGATTTCAGGGTAAGGGGTCCCCCCTGGACCCGCAACCCGGCCTCCGCGCGGGAGCGGCGGACAGTCACTCCGTGTGGCCGCTGCGCGCGTTCCGCCGGTTCGAACCGCGGGCCGGCGGGCTAGAATCGACGCGGGGATCGCCGTCTGCGGAGCGCGGCAGCTCGAGCGGGCCGCTGGAGAACTTCGGCGGCTCCACGACGGCAACCTTCCCTGCGGTGCGGCGCCCGAAGGCCTCGCCGAAGCCATCGATACGCCCGCGTTCCACTCCACTCGTAGGCAGATATGCAGATTCCGCGCCCGCCCGTGCAACCCTTGATCGCCGTGCCCGTCGGGGACCCCGCGGGGATCGGTCCGGAGGTCTCGATCCGCGCCGCCGCCGACCCCGCGGTGACAGCCCGTGCGCGCCTCGTGCTCATCGGTCCGCCCGAGCTGCGTCCGGAGCACGTACCCGAGATCGACTCCGCGGACGTCGAGCAACCCGAGGCGCCGCGCGTCGCCTGGCTTGCGGCGGGGGAGGCCTCCGGCGTCGTTCCCGGCCGCGCGCAGGCCGCCGGAGGCGCCGCCGCGCTGGCGGCGCTGCGCCTCGGACACGACCTGGCGCTGGCCGGCCGGGTCGACGCGCTCGTGACCGCGCCCGTGTCGAAGGAGGCGCTGCACCTCGCCGGGGAGCGCGTCGAGGGCCAGACCCAGCTGCTCACGCGCTGGAGCGGCGAGCCGTTCTCGGCCATGGTGGCGCTCGCGCACGACCTGCGCGTCCTCCTCCTGACGCGGCACCTCCCGCTGCGCGCCGCGCTGGATGCGATCGACGGGGACGCGATCGTGCGGCACCTCGAGCTCTTCCACGCGACGCTCTCGTCCTGGGGCTTCGGTCGACCGCGCCTGGCCCTGGCGGGCTGGAACCCTCACGCGGGGGAGCACGGTCTGCTGGGACGCGAGGACGCCGAGATCCTGGTGCCCGCGGCGGAGCGCGCCCGCGCCCTGGGGCTCGACGTCGCCGGTCCGGTCTCGCCCGACACGGTCTTCCTGCGCGCGTCGCGCCGCGAGTTCGACGGCGTGCTCGCGCTCTACCACGACCAGGCCTTCATCCCCGTGAAGCTGCACGCTCCGGATTCGGGTCTGACCGTCCTGGCGGGCCTGCCCTACCTGCGCGTCAGCCCGGCCCACGGCACGGCTTTCGACCTGGTCGGAACGGGCCGCGCGTCGCCCCGCAACCTCGTCGAGGCCCTGACCTGGGCCGCGGCCCACGCTCCCGCAAGGCCCCGGGAGGCCCCCGCCGCGCCCCGGGGCTCCCGCCCCTGGTAGACTGTATTGCGGATTCGTGTCCGCGCGGCCGCCGGGTGCCGCGAGCACGCCGCGACGCCTGTCCCCCCCGCCCGCCTCTCTCCCCCGAACAGCCGAGTGCCCGACCGCATGAGCCGCCGGAAGAAGATCGTCCTCTACCAGCCGCAGCAGGTGAACTAGCGGCTCGGGAAGCCGTCCAGCAAGGACATGCTACCGCCGGAGATGCTGAC
>CAYGPA010000188.1:1494-6682 GCA_964351535.1 uncultured Planctomycetaceae bacterium | reverse complement strand
CCATCCACGACGGCTACGAGATCGTGTTGATCGACGGGTCGATCCACGAGCAGGAGGACGGGCACCGCCGCGCCGTGGAGGCCTGCGAGGGCGCCATGCTCTTCGCGACGACCGGGATCCTCGGGTACATGGTCGCCGACGGCTTCCAGTGCGCGCAGAAGGTCAAGGCACGCCACCCCGACCTGAAGATGGTGATCGGCGGCTGGTTCGCGTCGGTCAAGCCGGAGCTGCAGCTGCGCACCGGGCTCTACGACGCCGTCGTCATGGGGCAGGGGGAGATCACGTTCCGCGAGGTCGTCCAGGCCATCGACGCGGGGGAACCGCTCGACGGCATCGACGGGCTCGCGCTGCTGCGCGACGACAAGCTCGTGGAGACTCCGCGCCGCGCGGTCGCCGGCTGGGACAAGGTCCTGAAGCCCGCGTACCACCTGATCGACATCGAGCCGTACAAGGTCCACCAGCTGCGCCAGGGCAGCCACAAGGACGTGCTGCGCATGCCCACGCCGCTGTCGATGGGGGACCGCGCGCCGTACTTCGGGATCACGTACTTCTCGAGCTACGGCTGCCCCGAGCCGTGCACGTTCTGCTGCTCGCCCGAGGTCACGAGCCGCCGCTGGAAGGCGCAGCCCGCCGACCGGATGCTCGACGAGCTCGAGGAGCTGCACGACCGCTGGGGCTTCGACGTCGTCCGCTTCCACGACGCCAACTGGGGCGTGATGGAGAAGCGCTCGCGCGACTTCGCCGAGGGACTCCTGAAGCGCGACATGCGCATCCACTGGAACTGCTTCATCGAGACGCACTCGATCCTCATGTACAAGTCGTCGACGCTCGACCTGATGGCCGAGTCCGGCATGTACGTCGCGGAGATCGGCGCCGAGGCCGCGACCGAGGACATGATGCGCGCCATCGGCAAGCCCATCAAAGGCGACGACAACGTCGAGGCCGGCTACGAGATGGACCGCCGCGGCATCATGACGTCGATCACGTACATCATCGGGTATCCGGGTGAGTCCGCCGACTCGATGCTCGCCACGCTCGACATGGCGCGCCGCACCCACGTGCTCTGCCCGCTCTCGAGCCCGACCGTGTGGCCGTACCGTCCGATCCCCGGCACGTCGATGTTCCGCCAGGCCGTCGACCTCGGCTACAAGCCGCCCGTCGAGCTCGTCGACTGGGGCTCCATCGGCGAGTACCACCTGCAGGAGACGTGGCCCGGGAACATCCCCGAGGAGGTCGCGCGCGTCCGCAAGGCCTACGACCACTTCCGCACGCTCGACCGCGGCCTGGCGCGCGGCACGAAGGGCTTCTGGGAGAAGCGCGCCCGCCGCCGCCTCGAGACCGGCGACTACTCCAACAGCTCCTGGGAGATGCGCGCCTTCGACGTCTACAACCGCGTCGAGCGCAAGTTCCTGAAGCGCGGCCACGGCCTCTCGCGCTCGTTCATGGACCCCGGCCACAAGACCGGCAGCGGCGGCAACTCCGCCAGCGGCTCGCGCGACACGATGACCTCGGCGACGTCGGGCTGACGCCGGCCGAAGCCCGGCGCTGCAGGGATCGACGCCACGCTCGCGTCGAAGCCGGTTCCGCCCGCGGCGGGGTCGGTGAACCACAGCTGGAAGTCCCACGCGTCGCCGGGCTGGACCCGTCCGAGCCCGGTAGCTCCGCCCGACAGCGGCGGCGGCGTGAAGTCGAGCAGCCCCGTGGCGGTGCCGGACGCGTCGATCGTCACGGGCGTGAGGATGCGGTGCACCGGCGTCGCGACTGCGGGGAGGACCGGCGCGAGGGCCGCGAGCGGCAGGAAGACGCGGACCATGGGACCTCCGACAGGGGCCATGCGCACCACCGGAAGGTGTGGTCCGCTGCCGCCGGCGGTCTTGCTCGGCCTCAGCGTCCCGGCAGCGCGGTCAAGTCGAGGGCGTGGAGCTGGAGCCTGCCCTTGCGCTGCGCGGCCAGGTACCAGGTCCCGTCGAGCTCCCCGGCCGCGAGGGTCCAGGCCGCGTGGGGCCCGCGGTCCTCGTCGGAGATCGGCCCGCCGTGGAGCCGTGCGCCGTCCTCGTCGAAGACGAAGAGCTGACTGGTCCGGGTCAGCGCGGCGAAGAGCGGCGCGCACCCTTCGGGCTGAAAGGTCACGAGGCCGTCGATCCGGTCGGGGAGGAGCACGTTCCACGGGCGCGTGCCGTCGGGCGCCGTTCGCGTGAGGGTCGGAACGGACTCCGGACCGGTTCCCGCGAGCACCGCGCTCGCTCCGCCGTGCGCGTCGGGGAACAGGACGCCCTGCGTCGCGTGCAGGTACTCCGCGGACCTGGCGGGGGGGCTTGCCGAACGGCAGCGCGACCGATCGTGCTCGAGCAGCGCGACGCCGCCGGTCAAGAGCAGCAGCCGGCCGGGGAGGGCCGGATGCGTCGAGAGCCCGTACACCGAACCCGTGGAGGCGTAGCTCCAGAGCTCCTGCCCTTCGCCGTCGAGCGCCACGATGCCTCGACCCCGGGTCGCGAGCGCGACGCCGTACGGTCCGGTGAGGTCCGCCAGCGGCGCGGCGTCGACGAACCCGCGCGAGGGAGCGCGGTGCTCCCAGATCTCGCCGGAGGAGTCGAGTCCCAGCGCGTGCGTCGGTCCTACCTGGTTGCCGCCCTTGCCCAGCGCGGACGTCAGCGCCACCAGGCCGCCGGACTCGTCCGTCCCGCCGAGGTCCAGGACGCGGAAGATGCGCCAGGGCAGCTCCAGCGACTCGCGCTCGTTGCCCGCGGCGTCGGTCCAGTGCAGCGCGCCCGCGGCGGGCCTGGCGAGCCGGTCGCGACCGTCGGGCCCGCGCGCGAAGCTCACCTGCAGGAAGGGCGAGCCGTTCGGCGCCGACCCGAGTCGGAGCGCCTCCCCCACGAGTCGCTCGACCGGGCGCTCGAGCGGGAACTCCGTCGCCGGGGCGCGGAAGGCGACGTGTTCGCCGGTCAGCGTCTCGAGCGCTTCGGCGGCCTCGCGCCGCACGCTCAGGTTCGCGTCGTCGAGCAGCTCGCGCAGCTGCGGCTCCGCCCGCTGCCACCGCATGAAGCCGGCGACCCGCGCGAACCGGTTGCGCTGCAGCCACGACTCGTGCGCCGCGATCTGCTCCGACATCGCCCGCTCGAGGCGCGGTTCGTCGTGCAGCCAGCTGTCGCGGCCGGGATGGGAGAGCTCGGTCCACAAGGCGTCGAGGGCCAGGCCCGGGTCGATCTCCGTGCGCCCCTCGAGGACCTTCAGCAGGAACTCGTTGCCCTCGACCGACGCGGCGTCCCGCGCGGCCTGGACCTCGGCTCGGTGGCGCACGCGATCGCGGTGCTCGGCTGCGGATCGCTCGATACTCCGGAGGTCGTGGGCGTGGCTCCGGACGCGCGACAGGATGGCCCCGCCGATCTGCCGCGTGACGACCCACGAGCAGGCGACGAGGACGACGCCCGCGACGAGGGCCGAGATGCGACGGTGAGACATGAAGGGGTGTTCCTCTGGGGGCGGCCGAGGCGCCTGTGGCTGTGGGGGCCGTGGGGGCCGAAAGGACAGGTACCGGGCCGTCGGCGGCCTATTCGGCGCGACTTCGTCGTTCCTCGCGGGAGATGCCGCGTAGGAGTCGGGGGCCTCGACCGCTATCGTGGCCGGCCTCCCGATGCGCGGCCCCGCGCGCCGGCGTCCGCCTCCCAACCGATTCTGGAGGGAACCATGCCTCGAACCGCGCTCTCCCTGCTCTCGATCCTGTCCCTGGCCGCCTGCACCGGCGTTCCGCCCGCCGGCGCCTGGCGCACCGACGTGGCGCTCGAGGTCTCGCAGAAGCTCGGCGGCTGCGCCGTCGGCGACCTGCGTGCGGACCGCCCGGGCGACGAGATCGCGGTCGTCGGCCACGATGGCGACGCCTACGTCGTCTGGCGCAAGGCCGGCGAGTGGCACAGCCGGATCGTGGCGCGCACGCCGGGGGAGATGATCCAGTGCGCGATCGGGGACGTCGATCCGCGGTCTCCGGGCAACGAGCTCGTGCTGGTCGGCATGCTCGAGGGCGGAGAAGAGGACGGCGGGGCCGGCGCGGCCTACGTCGTGCGACGCGACGGCGAGCGCTGGACGTCGGAGCGCATCTTCGAGGACAGCGCGCTGATCCACGGCGTGTGCGTCGGCGAGTTCGACGCCTCGCACGCCGGCGACGAGATCCTGCTCGTGGGCTTCAGCATGCAAGCGCACCTGGCCACGGCCCAGGGCGACGGTTGGAACGTCGAGCCGATCGCCCAGCTGCCCGGTCCCGGCAAGAACGCGGTTCCCTACCAGGAGGGGGTCGCCGTGGCCTGCTCCGACGGAACGGTCCTCTGGATCGGGCGCTCGGAGGAGCGACCGGAGCGCTGGGACACGCGCGTGCTCAGCACCTCGAAGGCCGGACAGGCGCGGCTCGGTGCGGCCGGGAACGTCCTGCTCGTCTGCGGGGACGACGGCGAGCTCGCGCGCATCGAGGGGGGCGAGCGCGAGACGATCTACCGCTCGCTCCTGAAGCTGCGCGGCGCCGTCCTGGCCGACCTCGACCCGCAGAGCCCGGGCCTCGAAGCCGGGACCGCGGGTTACGAGCGCACGATGGTCGTGCTGACGAAGGGCCCCGACGGCTGGGAGCCGACCGTCGTGCACGAGGACGACGCCAAGTTCCACCACGCGGCCGCGGGCGACGTCGACCCGACCTCGCCCGGCGACGAATTCGTGGCCTGCGGATTCTCGGGGCGTGTGTTCGTGGTGCGACGGGTCGCACCGTAGGCAGGACGACGGGTCGCACCGTAGGCAGGACGACGGGTCGGGCGTTCGAGCAGACGGCGCGAGAAATTCCGGTTCGTCCGCAACCGCGACGGATTCGAGGAGTCCTCGGTTCGCGCAGCACGTCGGTCCACTCCGGCGCGTGCGCGGACGATGCACTCCCTTCGACGCTCACGACGCCGACTCACGCTCGCCGCGGTGGCTGCGTGGCTCCTGGTGGCGCTGCCGCTCGCGCTGCGCGATGGGGCCCTGACGACGACCCCGCGGCCCCGCGCGGGGCTCGGCTCGCTCGGCTCGGTCTCGCTTCCCGCGAGGACGCCGCCTGGAACGGCCGGGACGCGTGGGACCGGCCCCGCGGCCGACCGCGCCGCGAAGCGGGCCTTCGCCGAGCTCGAGAAGCAGGTCCGAGACGCGCGGCCGGAGACGCGCCGCCGCACCG
>CAYGPA010000188.1:0-1394 GCA_964351535.1 uncultured Planctomycetaceae bacterium | reverse complement strand
GCCGAGCTCGAGAAGCAGGTCCGAGACGCGCGGCCGGAGACGCGCCGCCGCACCGTGGCCAAGCTGGCGGAGCTCGGGACGCGGGACGCGTGGGCGCTCGTGATCGAGGCGCTCGCGGACGGCGAACCGGAAGTGGCGGACGAGGCCCAGCTCGCGCTGGCCGGCGTGCGCGACGAGCGCGTGCTGCGCGACCTGCTGGGGCGCGGGGGGCTCGGCCACCGCGAGGAATGGGTGCGCTGGCGCGTGGCCGAGGCGCTCGGGCGGCTGCAGGTCTCGATCGACGCCGAGGACGTGGCGGACGCGCTGCCGACCCGCGATGCGGAGGGCCTGCGCCTCGGACTGTGGTCGCTCGAACGCCTCGCGCGCGCGGGCCGGCTGGTCGAGCCAGGAGGGTGCGTGCGCAAGGTCGAACGCCTCGCCCGCGCCTCCCGCGATCCGGGCGTGCGGGCGGGTGCCCTCCACGCGCTCGTCGCCCTCGCCGCACCCGACCTGCGCGATCACGTCGAGCAGGGCCTGGACGAACGCCACGCCCTCGTGCGCGCCGCGGCCGTCGCCGCCGCCTGGAGCCTGGACGATCCCCAGTGGGCCTACCCGCGCACGCGCGCCGCCGGCGTCGACCGCGAGCCCGCCGTGCGCGCGCAGGTGCTCCGCGGCTGGGAACGATGGGGGAGTCGCACGGCCGCGGCGGCGCTGATCGAACGCCTGGAGGCGGAGGAGCGTCCGCGCCTGCGCGCGAGCGTCGTCGCCGCGCTCCAGCGCCTCTCGGGCCTGCGCTACCGCGCCGACCCGCGCCCGTGGCGGCACTGGCTCGAGCGCCTGCCCGCCGACTGGATCGCCGGTGAGCGCGGCGCGGTCGACGCGGCCGCGCTGGCCGAGCGCACGTCCTCCTTCGCGGGCCTGCCGATCCTCTCCGACCGCGTGGCCTTCCTCGTCGACTTCTCCGGCTCGCTGTGGCGCGAACGCGAGGACGGCAGCACGAAGAAGGACATCGCCGACCGCCACCTGCGCGAGACGCTCGACGCGCTGTCGGACGAGACGGAGTTCAACGTCATCCCGTACACGAACGAGCCGCTCCCGTGGGAGGACCGCCTCGTCCCCGCGCGGCGCCTGCACCGCCGCCGCGCCCTCGACTGGTTCGAGCGCCGCAAGGACTCCGGCCGCGGGAACTTCTGGGACGCGGCTCTGATCGCGCTCGAGGATCCGCGCGTGGACACGATCGTCACGCTGACCGACGGTGCTCCGACCGGCGGCCCGCACTGGAACCTCGAACTGATGTTCCCGCTGCTGCTCGAACGCGTCCGCTTCCGCGCCGTCGCGTTCGACTCGATCCTCGTCGACGCCCCCCGCCGCCTCCAGACCCACTGGCAACGCCTCGCCGAAGCCACCGGCGGCCG
>CAYGPA010000187.1:0-9549 GCA_964351535.1 uncultured Planctomycetaceae bacterium | reverse complement strand
TCGACCAGCACGCGGCGCACGCGCTGGAAGCGCGGGCCCCAGGTCTCGTGGAAGACGTCGTGCAGGCGGGAGTAGTAGTTCTCGCTGATCAGCGGGCGGTCGGCGCCGGGGCCGTACGGGAAGAGCGGGGCGAGGCGGTCGCGCAGGTCGCTCGGGAACTCTGCGGCAATCAAGCCCGGCACGTCGACCGACGAGACCGGCTCGGCCACGACGCGCGCGTCCGTCTGGCCGCGGCCCTTGACGATCAGCGGGACGGCCAGCGCGCCCTGGTAGACGTCCTTGGAGTGCTCGACGAGGTCGTGCTCGCCGAAGAACTCGCCGTGGTCGGACGTGACGACCAGCACCGTGTTCTCATAGAGCCCCAGCTCGCGCAGGTGCTCCACGAGCTGACCCACGGCCGCGTCGAGGTTCGCGAGGCCCATGTCGTACTGCGCGACGACGCGCTCGCGCAGCTCGGTCGGGAAGGGCTCCACGCCCCCCATCACGTGACGCTTCAGCTCGGACAGCAGCGAGCCCGTGGCGTCCATCGGCGTGGGCTCGGGCAGGCCGCGCCCGATGGCGGCCGCATCGGCGCCCGTACTGCCCGTGTTGTAGGGCCGGTGCGCGTCCATGTAATTGAGGAAGAGGAAGAACGGCCGCGGGTGCGGGCCCTCGAGGAAGGCCAGTGCGCGCCGGTTGACCTCGGGCCAGGCCCCGGGGGTGCGCCCGTCGGCCGCGGTCACGACCTCGTAGCTCTGGAAGCCCTGGTCGAGCTGCATGCGGCGGTCGAGGTAGGCGTTGTTCGTCACGAAGGCCGCCGTGCGGAAGCCCGCGTTCTGCAGGGCCTCGGCCAGCGTCACCTGCTCGTACGGCAGCGGGTGGACGTTGTCCCGGTCGCGCTTTTCGAGCTTGAAAGAGTGCGCGCCGTGCTGGAACGGGAAGCGGCCCGTGAAGAGCGACGCGTGCGTGGGCACGGTCCAGGGCGCGGTGGCCTGGCAGCGCTCGTAGCGGGTCGCCGCCCGCGCCAGGGCGTCGATCGAGGGCGTCGTCGGCAGCTCGTAGCCGTAGCAGCCCACGTGGTCGGCCCGCACGGTGTCGAGCGACACCAGGATCACGTGCGGCGGCGGCCCCTGGGCGGTGGAGTCGTCCGCCGGGCCGCCGCAGCCGCAGACGAGGAGGACCAGGGCGAGGGATCGAAGGCGTGCCACGGCCGCGACGATAGCAGACCCCCGGAGCCGCGCGAACGCGCGCGCCCGTGTCGGCCCGGGGGGCCGGCTGCGACCCGGCGCGCGGCCAACCTCGGACAGAGAGCCGAAATCTGCCACGCCGGGCTTCCCCGCGAGCCCGAAGGCCCCTCTTTCGTCCGGACGAGGCGTCGAATGGCGCCCGCGATCCCCTACGATGTCGCGCCGCGCCGCAGGGTGCGGAGACCCGTGTCGGGCGGGCGGGACGGATTCTCCTCCTCCCGCGACGGCGCCCTACAGGTTTGCCGCGCCCGAGCCGACTACAAGCTCTCCCCCGCCGTCCCGGAACATGGAACGCGTGCCCACTCCCCCCAACAGCCGAACCGTCCGCCAGATCGAACCTGGGGACCACGTGGTCGTGATCGGCGGCGGCCCCGCCGGCCTGACGTCGGCCTACATCCTCGCCCAGAAGGGCTACCGCTGCACCGTGCTCGAGGGCACGGACATGGTCGGGGGCATCTCGCAGACGGCGAAGTACAAGGGCTACCGCTTCGACATCGGCGGGCACCGCTTCTTCACGAAGTACGAGCCGGTCGAGGCGCTCTGGCACGAGATCCTCGAGGACGAGTTCATCTCCGTGCCGCGCCTGTCGCGCATCTACTACGACGGCAAGTTCTTCGACTACCCGCTGAAGGCCGGCAACGCCCTCGCGGGCCTCGGGATCTTCAACGCGTTCGCCATCCTCTTCAGCTACGCCAAGGCGAAGATCTGGCCGAATCCGGTCGAGGAGAACTTCGAGCAGTGGGTGTCGAACCGCTTCGGCAAGCGGCTCTACAACATCTTCTTCAAGACCTACACCGAGAAGGTCTGGGGCATCCCCTGCACCGAGATTCGCGCCGAGTGGGCCGCGCAGCGCATCCAGAACCTGTCGCTCGCGCGCGCGATCCTGAACGCCGCGTCGCTGAACAAGCGCTCGACCAAGATCAAGAGTCTGATCAACGAGTTCCAGTACCCGCGCCTCGGCCCCGGCCAGATGTGGGAGGTGTGCACCGAGAAGGTGCGCGCGATGGGCTCGGAGGTGCTGATGCACCACAAGGTCACGAACCTCGAGTACGAGGACGGCCAGATCACCGCCGTGCGCGTCAAGACGCCGGAGGGCGACAAGCGCATCGAGGGGCAGCACTTCATCTCGACCATGCCGGTGCGCTCGCTCGTGCGCGCAATCGATCCCGCGCCGCCGCAGGAGGTGCGCGACGCCGGCGAGGGCCTGAAGTACCGCGACTTCCTCGTCGTCACGCTGATCATCGACGCCGAGGACATCTTCCCGGACAACTGGATCTACATCCACTCCGCCGGTGTGAAGGTCGGCCGCATCCAGAACTTCAACAACTGGAGCAAGGCGATGGTCCCCGAGGAGGGCCGCACCTGCGTCGGGATGGAGTACTTCTGCTTCGAGGGCGACGGGCTCTGGGAGACGTCGAACGAGGACCTCGTGGCGCTCGCCACCAAGGAGCTCGGCGAGGTCGGCCTGGTCGACCCGAAGCTGGTCGTCGACGGCACGGTCGTACGCATGCCGAAGGCGTACCCGATCTACGACTCGCAGTACCGCGACCACCTCGACAAGTCGCGCGAGTTCCTGGACGCCATCCCGAACCTGCACCCGGTGGGTCGCAACGGGATGCACAAGTACAACAACCAGGACCACTCCATGCTGACCGCCATGATGGTCATCTGGAACATGCACGGCGCGAACCACGACGTGTGGGCCGTGAACACGGACTTCGAGTACCACGAGGAGCAGAAGCTCGAAGACCCGACCGCGTCCTCGGGCGAGAAGAACTCCTCGGACGCGGACCAGGAGACGGTCAAGAGCGCCTGAGCGCGCCGCGCCGGCGACCCCCGACGGACGCCCGAGCAACCCGTTGAAGGCGGCCGAGACGATGGCGACCCAGCAGTACGTCCGGAGCTTCAACCGCTTCGAGTACAAGTACGTCATCTCCCACGACGACGCGGTCGCGTTTCGCGAGAGCCTCGCGGGGTACACGTACCTCGACCCGCACTCCGACCCGGAGCACGGCTACCCGGTGTACTCGATCTACTGGGACTCGCCGGACCTCACGCTCTTCTGGGAGAAGCTCGACGGCATCAAGTACCGTCGCAAGCTGCGCTTCCGGCGCTACGCGGGCGGCGAGGGCGCGTTCGTCGAGATCAAGCAGCGCATCGACCGCACGGTGCAGAAGCGGCGCGTGCTGCTCGACGTCCCCACGATCCAGCGGCGCTTTCGCTGGGACAGCGACGAGGAAGACGACCTCGACGCGTCCCTTAAGCCCGACCGCGTGGAGCTCGAGGCGCACTTCCTGCGCCGCCACTACGGGCTCGAGCCCAAGATGGCCGTCGCCTACCGGCGCCAGGCGCTGTTCGGGACCTACGAGTCCGACCTGCGCATCACCTTCGACTCACGCCTGCGCTACAGCTCGCGCGACCTGGCCCTGGATGCGCCCTTCGACATCGGCAAGGAGATCCTCCCCGCCGACCGGGTCGTGCTCGAGATCAAGTTCAACGAACGCGTGCCGCTGTGGCTCTGCAAGCTGATTCAGCACCACGGACTGGAAATGGTCCGGATGTCGAAGTATTGCACGGCAGTGGATCGGGAGTTCTTCGGAGCCCGCTTCACCTGATTCCCCACCAGACCGAAACGGACGAAATGGACGAGTTCATTCGACAGGGCGCCGTCGGCGGCGACATCACGCTGTGGAGTTCCCTGCTCTCGCTGGTCATGAGCTTCGTGCTCGCGATGGTGATGGCCTACACGTACAAGCAGACCCACCGGGGTCTCTCGTACTCGGTCTCGTTCGTCCACACGATCGTCATCATGGCCGTCACGGTCTCGATCGTGATGTCGATCATCGGCAGCAACATCGCGCGCGCCTTCGCGCTGGTCGGCGCGCTGTCGATCATCCGCTTCCGCACGGCGATCAAGGACCCGCGCGACGTGGCCTTCATCTTCATGGCCATGGCGGCCGGCATGGCCTGCGGCGTCGGGTTCCACCTGATCGCCGTGACGTTCACGCTGTTCATGTGCCCGGTGGTCTACTTCCTGCACCGCTTCGACATCGGCGCGATGCCGACCTCCGAGGTGATGCTGAAGGTCCACCTGCCGGAGAACCTCGACTACCACTCGGTCTTCAACGACCTGTTCTACCGACGCCTGCAGGCGCACACGCTGCTCTCGGTCGAGACCGTGCACGGCGGCACGCTGCTCGAGCTCGTGTACTCGATCCACTTCAAGGACCAGGGCCAGGAGCAGGCCTTCATGGACGAGGTCCGCGCCATCAACGGCAACAACAAGGTCGCGCTGCTCACCGGCCAGCAGAACGTGAACGTATGACCGAGCGGTCGTGGCCTCAGCGTCTGCGCGAAGTGGCGGCTCGCCACGAGCACGCGCTGATCGCCGCGTGGATCGTCGGAGCCGTGGCCGTGTTTGCGGTCCTCGGCGTGTGGGGGATCGCCCTGGGCGGCGCCGAGGGCGCCGTGCGCGCGCTCGACCAGCGCTGGATCGGGCGTCTCGAACGCGGCGAGGAGCTCGTGGACCAGCAGCGCTGGGACGAGGCCGAGGCGTACCTCGCCGAGCTCGACCGCGAGTTTCCGGCGCGCACGGCGACGCACAAGCTCGACAAGGAGCGCGAACGGCTGCTGGCGGCGCTCGGCGCGACGTATCTCGCGCAGGGGCGCAAGCGGCGCACGCTGGAGACGCTGCGCGCTCTGGTCGAGTTCGATCCGCGCAACTGGGTGAACCACGCGACGCTGGCCGCGGCCTGCGAGCAACTCGGCGAGGACGACGAGGCCGCGGAGGCCTGGGACCGCGTCCTCGCGATCCAGCCGGCCAACTGGACCGCGACGCGCGCCCGCATCGCCGCCGCGGCCGACGGGGGCGACTACGCGGCCGTGCCGCCGCTCTACGAGCAGTATCTCGACGCCCTCCTGCTCGCCGGCCTGTCGCTGCAGCTCGCCGACGGCGAGACACTGCTCGAGGTGCCGGTCGACGGACGCTTCCACGAGCTCGACGTACCCTTCGCCGCGACCGCGGACGGCCGCGCGCGACTCGCCCTCGACACCGCGGGCTTCTCGATCGAGCTCGACTGGCTCGAGCTCGTCCCCGCGCGCACCGTCGGCTCCGCGCGCCGCGCCGGGCCGGTTCGCTGGTACGCGCCGCTACCCGCGCCCGCGGAGAGCGAGGCCGAAGGCGACGACGCGGCGACCGGGGACGGGTCCGAGGACGACGCGCCGCGCGACGCCGCTCCGCCCCAGCTCCAGGGCCTCGACCCGCTGGGCACCGGCCGCTACGCCGCGCGCGGACCGTCGACGACCCTCCACGCCGACCTGCCGTTCGACGGCCCGGTCGCGCGCGTGCGCGCCCGGCTGCGCCTCTTCAAGCCGCTCGACGCCGAGCTCTGGGCCGCCGTCGAGAAGAGCTATCGCAACGTGCTCGCCTTCGAGGCGCTCCGCGCGGCGCAGGAGCGCTCGGTCGTCGGAGGCAGCGCGCAGGCCATCGCCGCGCTCGCGGACTGAGCCCATGGCCACGCGCTCGAAGTTCGAACGCTCGGTCGCGGCCTTCCTGCTGCTCCTGCCCGCGCTCTACGTGCTGAGCGACGTGTCCCCGCGGCCCGCCTTCGCGCGCTGGAGCTCGGGACAGCTCGCGTTCCTCGGCGCCTGGATCGCGGGCGCGCTCGCGGTGCTCGCCACGTACGGCTTCGACCTGCCGCGCCCGCTCGCGCGCCTGCGCCGCGGCCTCGTGGCGGCGAGCCTGGGCTGTCTGGCGGCGGTGATCCTGCTCGAGGTCGGCCTGCTCATCCTCGACGACGCGCCGTTCGCGGCCGGCGACAACCGCGGCCGCCACGCGCCCGACCCCGACGTCGGCCACGTCTTCGCGCCGGACCACGAGCAGACCCTGAAGACGCGCGAGTACCAGATCCCCTTCCGCAGCAACGCCCAGGGCATCCGCGCCGACGTCGTCTACGGCCCGAAGCCCGCGGGCGTGCGCCGCGTGCTCTGCGTCGGCGACTCGTTCACGGCCGGCGAGCAGGTGCCCGTCGAGGAGACGTGGCCCGCCGTGCTCGAGCGCCTGCTGAACGAGGACGACGACACCGCGACCTGGGAGGTCGTGCACGCGGGCTTTCCGGGCTACTGCACCGCGAACGAGGCGCGCTACCTCGAGAAGTCCGGACCGCGGTTCGACCCCGACGTCGTGCTGCCCGCGCTGACCCCGAACGACCTGCTCGAGAACGAGAAGCCCCTGCGCCTGACCGCGCGCGGCGGCGCGCTGGTCGGCGTGAACACCACCGACGCCGACGCCCGCGCCTGGGAGGCGCGCAACCACTGGACGAGCCTGCCGGGACTCGTCGAACGCACGCGGATCTACGCTCTGCTCCAGGGCTCGAGCCTGCGCCGCAAGCTCGCCAAGCTGCCGCGCTTCACGCACTTTCGCGCCTACGCCGTCGAGCAGGACGACCGGGCCCGCGAGCAGCTCGCGTCGGTCCAGGCGTCGTTGCTCGACGCACGCGAGGCCGCCGCCGAGCTCGGCGCGAACTTCGCGCTGCTCGTCGTCCCCTTCCGCGAACAGCTCACCGAACTCGAGCCCGGCCTGGACCCCGCGATCCTCGGCGAGCGCCTGCGCGAGTTCGCCGAGGCCGCAGACTTCCCAGCCGCCGACGCGCTCCCGCTGTTCCGCGCCCACGAGGCTCCGCGCACGCTCTACTGGCGCGAGGACGGCCACTGCACGGCCGCGGGCTACGCCCTGCTCGGCCAGGCCGCGCACACCCTGCTGCGCGAGCACGCCGAGGACCTGGGCCTGCGCTGACCGCTGCCTCACGCGACACGCGCCATCGGGCTCGTGCTAATCTCGAATCGTGGCGAAGACCGTTCGACGCATTCTTCTCGGCGCTCTGCTCGCAGCGGGACTCCTGGTCGCCGGCACCGCGGCGCGCACGGCCCTGCGGGCCTCGTACCTCGACCGTCGCCTGGCTGAATTCGACCTCACCACCTTGCCGGAGCACGGACGGCGCGCGTACGAGCGGCTGGTCGGCATCGACATCGTCGAAGGCACCTGGCGCTCGCTCGAGATCGCGCAGGTCGACGCGGGCTACCGCCTGTTCGATCTCTGGGATTTGCCCGCGGAGACCTCGACGGCGGTCTTCCTCGCACTCTGCGAGCACGGCACGCCGGCGGCGCGCTTCTACGGACTCGCCGGCCTCGCGGGCAGCGACCCGTGGACCTTCGAGCGCGCCGTCGAGCGCTACGGCCACGGCCAGCGCGATCTGCACCTCCAGTTCGGCTGCTGGGCCTACAGCGGCGACGAGGAGCGCCACGTCCGCGATCACCTCCTCGACGACAGCGTCGCGCTGCACTGGCGCACGCAGTGGTACCGCACCGAACGGAGCGGCGACGGCCCCGAGCCGTGGCGGGACCTGCGCGCGGAGTTCCGGCAGTGAACGCGCCCTCCAAGCTGCTCCTCGGCCTGCTGCTCGCGGGGAGCGCGATCATCGCGGCGCGCGGCTGGTCCGCGCACGAGGCGGCCACGATCGTCGCGCGGCTCGAACGCTTCGACCCCGGCGAGCTCTCCGAACACGGCCGGCGCGCGTACGAGGAGTTGCTCGTCGCGGAGGCCATCTGGACCCACTTCAGCTTCTGGCAGGGGCCGATCGAGATCACGCATCGCCTCTTCGACCTCTGGGACGAGCCCGAGAGTTCGTCGACGCCCGCTTTCCTGTCGCTGTGCGAGCACGGAACCCAGGCTGCGCGCTTCTACGGCCTCGCCGGTCTCTCGCAGAGCGACCCCTGGACCTTCCGCCGCGCGTTGCCGCGCTACGGACGAGGCGAAGGCGAGTTCGTCATGGGCTGGGACTGCATCCCCGACGTGGGCATCGAGCGCGAGAAGATCCACGAGTACATCGTCGATCCCGGCGACGTCGCGCGAAGCTGGCGGGGCGTCTGGAGCCGCACCGTGCGCGCCGAGGACGGCCCTGAACCGTGGCGGACCACCCGTCCCTGACCTCTGACCCCACGGGTCCGTCCACCACCCTATAATGTGCACGTGACGAGTGCATCGAGGAGGTAACCATGCGCAGCCAAGCCCTGGTCGTGTTTCTGTCCTTTGTCGGCCCTGGACTGGCCGCCGCCCAGCAGAACCCGACGCCGTGCGCGTACAAGCTGAGATCCGGTGACAACGACAACGGAGTCTTCGGCTCAGCGGTGGACTACCGCGGAGACCGCATCCTGGTCGGGGAGCCCCAGAGATTCGACTTCGACGCGGGTCCTGGTTCGGCCAACGTGTTCGTCGAGTCGAGCCGAGGGTGGATCGAAGAAGCTCGATTGGAGCCGTTGGACTCCAGCGTAGGCGACCGTTTCGGCGAGTCCGTGTCCATCGACGGAGATCTGGCGGTAATCGGCGCACCCTATCGAGACGACGAGGCGCTCGGTTCCGAGACGGGCGCCGTCTACGTCTTCGAGCGAACCGGGACGAGCTGGACGCAAACTGCTCGGTTGATGCCGACCAGCCTGACCGGTGGGGATCGATTCGGCTGGCGCGTAGAACTCGAAGCCGGGCGCATCGTGGCCACGGCGCCGGAGCAAGCACCCGGTGGGGCCGCCTACGTCTTCGATTTCCTCGGCGGCCAGTGGGTCGTCCAGCAGCGACTGATCGGCCAGGGCGGACTGTTGTGGGAGCAGTTCGGAACGGGCCTCGCTGCAGATGGCGATCGAATCGTCGTCGGAGCCAGCAACGCGCATGGCAAGCTCCTCGACGAGCGCGCCGGAGCGGGGTACGTGTTCGAGTGGGACGGACAGATTTGGAATCGGTCTCACAAGCTGTATTCCGAAGAGGGCCGCCACGGTGACGACCTGGGTCGATCCGTCGCCTTGGATGGAGACAACGTGATCCTCGGAGGGGCCTACTACTCGGCCTGCGGGATCTTCATCGGGCATGCTTTCGCGTTCCGACTTGCGGGGGCCACCTGGGCCGAAGAAGCCGCATGGGACCTGAGCCCCGCCGACGACTTCACCTGGTTCGGATGGGCCGTCGAGCTCCAGGGTGATCGAGCCTTCGTCTCCGCTCTGCAGTACGGCATGGGCCCCGGGGAGATTCGCGTCTACGAGCGAACGGCCTCTTCCTCCCCGTCTTGGCAAGAGACGAACGCATTCTTCGGTTCCCCCCCGATGGACTACAGCGTCCGGCAGTTCGGCTACGACCTTGCCGTCCATGGAGATCGCCTGGTCGTTGGCGCACCCGAGTCGGAGTTCTCGAACGGACGCGTCCTCGTCGTCGAGATTCCCGTCGAGCAAGAGACCTACTGCTCTGGGAAGGTCAACTCGCTCGGCTGCGTTCCGTTCC
>CAYGPA010000186.1:0-9561 GCA_964351535.1 uncultured Planctomycetaceae bacterium | reverse complement strand
TGGTGTCGTCCTTGTCCTTCGCGCGCTGCAGGAACTTGTCGGCGCTGCCCTCCTCGACCGCGATGCGCTCGAGCATCTCGATCACCGCCTGGTTGGCGCCGCCGTGGAGCGACCCCCAGAGAGCGCTGATACCGGCCGAGATGCTCGCGTACAGGTTCGCCATCGAGCTGCCGACCATGCGGACCGTGCTGGTCGAGCAGTTCTGCTCGTGGTCGGCGTGCAGGATCAGCAGCATCTCCAGCGTGCGCGCGAGCTGCTCGTCGACGACGTAGTCCTCGCACGGCGTCGCGAACATCATGTGGAGGAAGTTCGATGCGTACCCGAGATCGTTGCGCGGGTACATCGTGGGCTGCCCCATCGAGTGCTTGTACGAGTACGCCGCGATCGTCGGCATCTTGGCGATAAGCCGCACGATCGACTTCGCGATCTGCTCCTCGGTCTCGGGTTCGTCGTAGAACGTCGTCAACGCGCTGACCGCCGCCGCGCACACGGGCATCGGGTGGGCGCTCTTCGGCAGCGAGGCGAAAAAGCGGTGGAAGTCCTCGTGCACCATCGTGTGGAGCGTGACGTCCTGCGTGAACTGCTCGCGCTCGGCGGCCGAGGGCATCTCGCCGTAGATCAGGAGCCAGGCGACCTCCGGGAACGTGCTCTGCTTCGCGAGCTGCTCGATCGGGTAGCCGCGGTACCGCAGGATCCCCTGCTCGCCGTTGATGAACGTGATCTTGCTCCGGCACGATCCGGTGTTCGCGTAGCCCGGATCCAGCGTGATCAGGCCGGTCGCTCCGCGCAGCTCGCGGATGTCGATGGCCGTCTCGTTCTCGCTGCCCCGCACGAGCGGGAGTTGCACGGTCTGGTCGCCGTATTGGAACTCGATAGCGTCTTGGGGCACGGGGTGGTCCTCGGTCAGGGGGGAGTCGATCCGGGTCGCCTCGGCTCGGGCGGGCGAGCGTCTGCGCACCCCGAATTCCCGCGCGGCCCCGGGTGGGCCCGCGGTGGGCGGCCGGAGATTGTAGGGAATCGAGCGTCCCGCACAGAGCGCTTCCCCGGCTGCTCGCGAACGCTACCCTCTCCATCGTGAAGTACCCGATCCAACCGCCCCGCCGTGCCCTCCTGGGCGTTCTCCTCGTTCTCTGCGCCGCGTCCTGCCGGTCCGCGGAGCCCGACCCCACGCCGAGCGTCAATCCGGGCATCAACGAGCCCTACCTCGCCGAGAGCATCGACGTCGGCAGCTGGGTCGAGCGCTTCGAGCGCGAGGGGCGCACGGTGTTCGACAACCGCGACGAGATCGTCGCCGCCGCCCACATCCCCGCGGGATCGGTGGTGGCCGACGTAGGCGCGGGTACGGGATTGTTCGTACCGATGCTGTCGCGCGCGGTCGGACCGCGCGGCGAGGTCCTCGCCGTCGACATCGTGCCGGACTTCCTGACCCACATCGACGAGCGCGCCGCCGCCGCCGGCCTGGAGAACGTCCGCACCGTGCTCTGCACCGAACGGTCGATCGAGGTCCCCAGCGAGTCGATCGACGTCGCCTTCCTGTGCGACGTCTACCACCACTTCGAGTATCCGGCCGACACCCTGGCCTCCATCCACCGCGCGCTGCTGCCCGGCGGCACGCTGGCCGTCGTCGAGTTCGAGCGTATCGAAGGGGTCAGCAGCGACTGGCTCCTCGAGCACGTCCGCGCCGGCAAGGAGGTCTTCCTGGCCGAGATCGAGAGCGCGGGCTTCGAGCTGATCGAGGACGTCGACCTCGGCATGGACGACACCTTCTACCTGCGCTTCCGCAAGGTCCGCCTCCAGGAAGCGAATTGACCCCGAGAGGAGCTCCGATGTCCCGCCTCTTCGTCGTCGCCGCCACGCTTGCCACGCTGACTCTCGCCTCCTGTAGCACGCCCGTGACCGAGCACGTCATCGTGTACGAGCGCGAGGTGGCCTTCGAGTTCGTGGACTGGACCGACACGACGTCCGGCGCCTCGATCCTGAACGCCGGTCCGGGGTCGGTCGAACAGTTCCTCGTCCTCGAGGAGGATGGAGAGGAACACGCGACGGGCACCGTCCCGGAGGGCGCCCTGAAGCACCTGGCGCCGGCCAACTTCCGAACGGTGAAGTTCCGGCGGTCGTACGCGGGCACCGGGCGGATCGTCCTGACGGTCGACGACGCGCTGCGCTCCAAGGTGCGCATCGACAAGGACTGACCGCGCGACTCGCCTCCGAGATCCGGCCCGACCGGATCGCATGCGTCACCCGGAGACCCAGCGGCCCGGCACCGCGGGGTCGCGAGCGGCCCGCCCCTGTTCCTCGAGGTGCTCCAGCCCCGCGGCGAGGGAGCGCCGCGCCAGGCCGAGAGCGCGCGGATCGACGTCGTCGTAGACCGCCGCGAGGAGCTCGTCCTCGTCCGCGAGGCCCCGCTCGAGCGCGTCGTGCAGCTTCGCCTCGCGCGCCGCGCGGTGATCGAGGTAGTGCCGCAGCAACGCCGGCCCGTCGCGCTCCGCGGGACCGTGGGCGGGGTGCACCACCACGACCCCGAGCTCCAGCATGCGGCGCAGGCTCGCGAGGTACGTCGCCAGGTGCCCCTCGGGGGGATCGATGACGATCGTGGAGAGCGTCGACACGAGGTCGCCGGCAATCAGCGAGCGGTAGCGGCTGTCGAGGAACGCCAGGTGACCCTGATCGTGCCCGGGCGTGTGCAGCGCCACGAGGTTCCAGTCCGGCGAGCCGTCCGGCGCCGCGCCCAGCGGCAGCTCGTCGCCCTCGCGCAGCTCGCGCGTCCCGCACGGCGGCGGCTCGATGCGCGCGAGCGTGCGCGCGTGCGCGAGGACCGGCAGACGGTAGCGCTCGGCCACCGCGGAGACGGAGCCGACGTGGTCCGCGTGGTGGTGCGTCACGAGGACTCCGCGCAGCTCGCGCCCCTCGCCGCGCAGTCCGTCGAGGAATTCGAAGAGCCGCCGTCGTTCGCGTTCCTCGTACGTGGCCGGGTCGACGATCCAGAGCTCCCGCTCCCCGACGACGTAGCAGTTGGTGGTGGTCGCCGGCGGCACCGTCGGCGTGCGCAGGGGCGCGCACAGCACGCCCGGCGAGAAGCGCGCGGGATGGAGGATGCCGGACGCCATCTCGCGCGCGCCGCGGTCGGCCCGCTCGCACAGCGCGCCCAGCGGGTCCGGGGACTCCGCGGCGAGGCACTCCAGGAGGAACAGGACGGGCGGCGCGATGGAGATCGCGCCCGCGCGCCAGTCCGCGAGCGCCGCCGCCGGGGAGACGAAGCGACCGTCCACGAGCTCTCCGGGCACGATCTCGAGCTCTTCGCCCGCGGGCAGCGTCGCGTGCAGGAACAGCGTGCGGAAGCGCAGCGGCGAGAACTCCGGCGTCGTCAGCCGGCACACGCGGCGCATCCCGTGGGCGGACCCGCGCGCCGCTTCCGTGGCGGCGCGCCAGCGAGCGAGCGGATCGTCGCCGCGCTCCTCGAGCAGCGCGGAACGCAGGGTCGCGCGCTCCTCCTCCGCGAAGTGCGCGCTCCAGGGCGGCAGCAGGACGCCGGTCTCCTCGAACAGCTCCCGCGCGGCGCAGGCGCGCAGCGAATCGGGCTCGCCGTCGACCCCGGGCGCCTCGTCCCCACCGTCGAGCTCCGGGTCCAGCACGCCGCCCGGGAAGGCCCAGTAGCCGCCGAGGAAGCGCAGCGCGGGGGAGCGCTCGACGAGCAGGACCTCGAGGTCGGCGCCCGCACCGCGGGTCAGGAGGACGGAGCTCGAGGTCCGGATCATGCGGCAGAGCCTACCGTCGCGCCCGTCGGCGCGCCTCGCCCTCGACGCCCTGAGCCGCAACCTGCGCACAGGAACTTCCGCACCAGGACACTAGACTGAGCAGGTGATCCGCTCCGAGTCCGCGTGCCTGCCCTTCACCGCGCCGTACCTGCTGGCGCCGATGGAGGGCGTGACCGAGCCGTGTTTCCGCGAGCTGGTCCTCGCCCGCAACGCGCCCGCGGACCTCGGCGGGGTCTTCACGGAGTTCGCGCGCGTCACCGAGCGCGCCCTGACCGTCGCGTACCTGCGGACGCACCTCGGACCGTCGAACTTCGCGCAGCCCGTGGGCGTGCAGCTCATGGGGGCGAACCTCGACGCGCTCGCGCGGTCGGTGGTCCACGCCTTCGAGGCCGGCGCGCCGATCGTGGACCTGAACTTCGGCTGCCCGGCCAAGGGCGCGCTGCGCGGCTGCGCGGGCTCGGCGGTCCTGCGCGATCCCGCGGGGCTCGAGCGTCTGGTGCGCTGCGCGACGGACAGCGCGGGCGGCCGACCGATCGCGGCCAAGATCCGCGCGGGCTACGACGACGACACGCTGCTCGAGGATCTCGCGCGCGCCGCCGAGGCGGGCGGGGCGCGCCTCCTGACGGTGCACTGCCGCACGCGCCGCGAGGCGTACTGCGCCGAGGTCGACTGGACCCGCATCGCGCGCGCCGTCGCGGCCGTGGCGATCCCCGTGTGCGGCAACGGGGGCGCGCGCACGCGCGCGGACCTCGAGCGCATGCGGAGCGAGACGGGCTGCGTCTTCGCGATGGCCGGCCAGGGAGCGCTGGCGGATCCGTGGATCTTCAGCGGACACGCGGCCACGCCGCGCGAGGCCGGCGAGTTCCTGCTCGAGTACGCCGCGACCCTGCGCGAACGCGGAGGGTTCTCCGAGCTCGGCGTCGCGGGGCGCGTCAAGCAGCTCCTGAACCACTGGACCGCCGGCGGCGACTGGATGGGTCCGGACCGCCGGGCCTGGCTGCGAAAGCGCGAGCCCGCGGAGCTCTTGCGCGCCGTCGCCGCCGCGACGGGCGCGCGGCCTCACCCCGGCGCGGAGCGCAGCGCGTCGATGGCCGCCAGCACGTCCGCGGCGCGCGCATAGCCGCGGCACACGGTGGTGCGGGCGTCGCCGTGCTCGAAGACGAGCGTGGGGAAGCCCGAGACGCCGAGGCGCGCGACCTCCGCCAGGTCGTCGCGCAGGCGGGCGTCGATCGCGGGCGAGCGCAGGTCGACCCGGAACCGGGCCGGGTCGAAGATGGGGTCGAAGACCGGGTCGAGCGGCGGCAGGTCCAGGGCGAGCGCGTCGAGCGTCGCGAGGTCCGAGGGGTTGCGCCCCTCGAGGTAGTAGGCGCGCTGGATGCGCGCGAACATCGCATCTCCCGCGCGGGGATCCTGGGCCGCGGCCGCGAGGACCGCGCGGCAGGCCGGGTAGGTCGAGCGCCGCGGGGTGTTGCGCTCCCAGAAGCTCCAGTCGAAGCGTGCGCCGGTCCGCTGCGCGACCGTGCGCCAGGCCTCCTGGACGTAGGCGCGCACCTCCTGCGGCATGGGCTCGTCGGAGTCCGGTGCCAGGCCGCCCATCCGCGTGCGGACCTCGACCTCCGGGGGCAGCGCGCGCCGGATCTCCTCGAGCTGCGGCGCGAAGCCCCAGCACCACGAGCACATCGGATCGGCGACGTAGGTGAGCCGGCTCACGCGACGGGCGGCGGCGCGTCCGGATTCGACGGGGGCGCGGCAGGCGGATACGGGCCCGACCCGGTCGCGGGCGGAGCGCCGGCAGTTCCCGGAGACGACGGGGACGACTGCGACGAGAGCCACCAGCCGGCCTGATCGGAGTCGTCGGTCGTCAGGCGCAGGTAGCTCTCGACCGCGGCCACCTCGGCGAGCGCTCCGGTGAGGAACACGCCCACGCAGCACAGCACGAGGCCGAGGAGCGTGGCGATCGCCATGGCCACGCAATAGAGGAAGAGCTGCACGCGGTGGCCGTCGACGAGGCGCCAGGAGCGCTCGAGCGCGGCGATCGGATCGCAGCCCTCGAGGGCCACGGCGTACTTGGCCAGCGAGAATCCGAGCAGCACGTAGACGATGAACGGCAGGTAGAAGATCCCCGCCAGAACCGCGACCCCGGCCGCCAGGTCGTCGCCGCCGATCCCGCTGGCGATCAGCGCCAGCAGGCCGGCCACGACCAGGCCGGGGATCGAGACCGCGACCAGGATCACACCCTGCAGCAGCCGCGTCAGGACCATCGCCAGCCAGCGGTCGGTCCCCCGGAACAGGTCGGCGATGTCGTCGGTGCCCTCCTGCGCGGCGCGCCGCACGCTGCGCGTGAAACCCACGCGCAGCAGCGACGTGAACGCGAAGACCGCCAGGCCGACCACGCACGCCCCGAAGATCAGCGCGGCGACGATCACGCCCTCGAGGCCGCCGCCGCCGAGCTCGACCTGGGAGCCGCCTCCTCCGCCGCCGTCCAGGAGGACGAGCAGCGCGCCGCCCACGAGCAGGGCCGCCGGGGCGCGCCGCATGAGCTGGGTCGACTGGCCGAAGGCGCGGAAGGGGTCGTAGGCCTCTGAGAACTGCATCGCGCGCCCCCATACGCGATCGGGGGCGATTGTTCTCGTCCGCAGGAAAAAAGTGCGCCGGGAGCCTGGGAAAGAAGTGCGCCCCGGCTCCCGGCCCTCCGCGGCGCCTCTCCCACCCCTGGGCCGGAAATCCCTTCGCAGGTCTCAAGTCCTCCCCGGACCCGCGGTCGATGCGAGCGGGGAACGCGGCGCGTGGAGTCGTGCCGGCGTTCGAGAAGAAGCGATCCAACCAGTGGAGTGAGCCATGAAGACGGCGAGAGCCGTCGCGGCACGCCTGCTCGCCTGCCTCGTGGCGGCGGGTGCGGCGGGCTGCGGAGGCGGCGGCGGCGGTGGCGGCGGACTCGGGACCGGGGGTTCCGGTGCGTCGACCGCTGGACACGTCCTGCGACGCGTGACGTTCGGCCCGACGGCCGGACTGCTCGCGCGTCTGAGCCAGCAGGGCGCCTATCCCTACCTGCTGGAGCAGCTCCAGCCGCAGTTCGTGTCCGACGCCGGCAACGCCCGGCTGAACACCGTGCTCGCCCAGCTGTCCATCCCGCAGTCGGAGTGGGACGACCCGAGCTTCGACGACCTCGTCAAGTACCAGCTCGCGCGGGCCACGTTCTCCAACCGCCAGCTGCAGGAGCGGCTCACCGTCTTCTGGGACACGCACTTCAACACCGACTGGATGAAGTCGCGCGACTTCTTCCTCGGCGACGAACGCATCGCGACGTGGCTCGAGTGGCGCGAGAACGACCTGTTCCGACAGGACGCGCTCGGGCGCTTCGAGGACCTGCTCCGGTCCAGCGCGACCAGTCCCGCCATGATCGTCTACCTGGACAGCAACACGAACGTCGCCGGCCACGCCAACGAGAACTACGCCCGCGAGCTGCTCGAGCTGCACACGATGGGCGTGGACAACGGCTACACCGAGGTCGACATCGAGGAGGTCGCGCGCTGCTTCACGGGCTGGACCGTCTGCCGCGTACCGGCGGGCAGCCAGGACGACCCCCACGCCCCGTGCGGAGGCGCGGCGGGCACCCAGCGCGCGGCGTTCCACTTCGAGGCGGGCCTGCACGACACGGGCTCGAAGACGATCTTCCAGGGCACCCCCTACGAGCTGTTCCTCCCCGCGCGCACCGGCGCGGCCGGGATCCAGGACGGCTTCGACCTGATCGCGCACCTCGCGCATCTCCCGCAGACCGCCGACTTCCTGTCGCGCAAGCTGATCATGGAGCTCGTCAGCGACACGCCCCCGCCGGCGCTGCTGGCGGACTGCGTCGACGTGTGGCTCTCCACCGGAGGCGACGTTCGCGAGGTCGTGCGCACGATCTTGCTGTCGCCGGAGTTCCTGGAGCCGTCCGTGCGCTGGAACCAGGTCGAGTCGCCGCTGGAGAGCCTGACGTCCACCGCGCGCGCGCTCGACGCGCTGGCGCCGACGGCGTACGCCCTGACGAACATGCGCTCGCTGCTCGAGGACTCGCTGAACCAGCCGCCCTTCCGCTGGCTGAACCCCGACGGGTATCCCGCGGAGAGCGAGCTGCAGCTCGGAACGTCGAAGATGTTCGGGCGCGTGCTCTTCAACCAGACCATCTACCGCGGCGGGCTCGCCGACTTCCAGTACGACATGCGCCTGCTGCTGTTGAACAACGGCGTGCTCCTCGACGACGCCGACGCGATCGTGCGCTTCTACTTCGACCTGTTCTTCCAGGACAACTACACGCAGGCCGACTGGGACGCGGCGTACGAGTTCCTGACCACGGACAACGCCGGCACCCTGTCCCCGCTGTCCCCGAACGCGGTCGACTACCCGCAGCGGCTGAAGGTGTTCGCGGCCTTCGTCGCCTCGTACCCGCAGGCCTTCGCGAAGTAGGAAGAGCACCATGGCATCTCTCGATCGACGCGACTGGTTGAAGCTCGTCCTCTGCGGAGCCGTGGGCGGCGCGGGCCTCGGTGCGCTGCGCGCACGCATGGGCCGCAGCGTCTTCGCCGCGGGCGGCGGCGGCGGGTTCGTACCCGGCGCGAAGAAGGTCCTGTTCATGTTCTTGCGCGGCGGGAACGACGGGGTCAATGCCGTCATTCCGTCGCACGACGCCGACTACACGCAAGCGCTGCGCCCGACGGTGTGGATCCCGCCGGCCGCGCGCCTCGACCTCGCCGCCGGCGGCGCGGCGTTCCACCCCGCGCTCGCCAAGCTGAAGGAGGTCTACGACCTCGGCCAGGTGGCGGCGCTCCACCGCGTCGGCTACGCGCAGTCGACGCTGTCGCACTTCGCCAGTCAGCAGTACTGGGAGACCGGCAAGCCCTTCGACGACACCTTCACCGAGGGCATCGTCTCGCGCTGGGTGGATCAGTTCGGCCCGGCGCACGTGCTGCCCGCGATCAGCGTGGCCGACACGTTGCAGATGCTCTTCAACGGCTCGACGGCGATCCCGCACGTCCCCAGCCTGGCCGAGTACGACCTCACGGCCGACGCGGCCACGGCCAAGATCATGGGTTCGGCGGGCAAGGGCCTGATCGGGCGCTACGAGGGCTCCTCGGCCGCGGGCGAGTTCGACGACGAGCTGCGCGCGAGCGGCATCCTGATGACCGAGAGCCTCGACCAGCTCGCATCCCTGCCCCCGCACACGTCGCCCGCCTCGTGGTACCCGACGGCGGACGCGGACCTGACCGCCGAGGGGCTGCCCGTGACCGACTGGGCGCGGGACTACTTCTCCAACCTGCGCGATGCCACGCACATCCTGCAGCAGACCGACTGCCGCATCGCCGGGATCCAGCTCGAGGGGTTCGACGTGCACGCCTCCCAGGGCGGAGTGTCCGGCGCCCACGCCGACCTGCTGCACGCCGTGGCGCACGGCATCCGCTCGGTGCGCCTCGAGACCGTCGGCGGCCTCTGGGACGACCTGCTGGTCGTCTGTCTGACGGAGTTCGGCCGCACGTCGGCCGAGAACGGCAGCCAGGGGACCGACCACGGCAAGGCCACGGCGCTCTTCGCGGCCGGCGGCGGCGTGACCGGCGGCGTCTACAACTGCGACCCCGCGACCTGGCCGTCGGGGGCGACGCTCTTCTCCGACAACGGCAAGTACGTCGCCCACCGCACGGACTACCGCGCCGTGCTGGCCGAGGCCTTCGAGCGACACCTCGGCGTACCGACCGCGGGCCTGAGCCAGCTGCTCCCGGGCTGGTCGTCGCTGTCGGGTCCGGAGTTCCAGTACCTCGGCTACCTGTAGCGC
>CAYGPA010000185.1:0-9589 GCA_964351535.1 uncultured Planctomycetaceae bacterium | reverse complement strand
CCGTGCGGCTCTTCCCCAAGGATCGCGATCTCACCGAGGCGCCGGACCGCGTCGAGCTGATCGTGGACGCGAGCGACATGCGCCTGCGCGTCGAGGACGTCCACGTGCGCCTCGACCAGTTCCTCGCCCGGCGCCTGAGGTGGCGCTCGCGGAACTCGATCCAGCGCCTGATCAAGGACGGCTACCTGCTCGTGGACCCCTCGTCGCCGAGCCGGCCGTGCGGCTCGGGCGCCGCCGCGGTCGAGCGGCGCCCCGGCCGCAAGCTGCGCCACGGCAGCCGCGTGACGGTCGTCATTCCCGAGGAGCACCGCCTCGACGTCCGCAGCGGGGGCGGCGGCGACCTGCGCGTGCTGTACGAGGACGAGCACCTCGTGGCCGTGGACAAGCCGCCGATGCAGGTCGTCCACCCGGCGGGTCGCCACCTCGTCGGGACGCTGATCCAGCAGGTCCACGCGCGCTACGGCGGGGCCGACCTCCCGCGCGGCGCGCGGCCCCGGCTCTGCCACCGCATCGACCGCGAGACCAGCGGCATCGTCCTGGTCGGCAAGGACCCCGACGCGCACGCGCGCGTGATGGGGATGTTCGAGCACCGCAAGGTCGAGAAGGTCTACCTCGCCCTGGTGCACGGCGAGATGGAGCAGGACGAGGGCGTCATCGAGCTGCCGATCGGCCCCGCGCGCGCGAGCCGTATCGGCCTGCGCATGGCGATCACGCAGGGCGGCCTCGCGTCGCGCACGGACTGGCGCGTCCTCGAGCGGCGCGGCGGCTTCACCCTCGTTCGCTGTCGGCTGCACACCGGTCGGCAGCATCAGATCCGCGTCCACATGGAGTCGATCGGGTACCCGCTCGTCGGCGACAAGCTCTACGGGCACGACGGCCGCCTCTTCCAGCGCAACCTCGACGGTCGCCTGACGAGCGAGGACCACGAGGAGCTGCTGCTCCCGCGCCAGGCGCTGCACCATCACCACCTGGCGTTCACGTCGCCGCTCTCCGGCGAGCGCATCGCGATCACGAGCCCGCTGGCGGACGACCTGCAGGAGTTCCTGGAAGGCCTGTGAGCCCACCGGTCGAGCTTGCGCCCCAGCCGGCGAGGTTCCTCCCCCCTTCCACCCCCGCCCCTGCGCCTCGCCAGGGGGGGATACGGGCCGTTCCGTCCTCGGTATGTCGAATATTCTGGGGGCCTGGTAGCGTTTCATCAGGCGTCGCCCGCTCGCTCCCCTCGGGGGAGCGGACGACTTCGGTCGAACCTCGGCGGTCGGACCAAACCCCATTCGAAGGAACTTTCATGATCAGGCTGCCCATCCGCTTGTTCGTGCTCGCCACTTTGCTCGGCGGCACGGCGAGCGCCCAGTTTCGTAGCATCGACGGATCGGGGACCAATCCGATCCACCCGGACTTCGGAGCGGCCGAGACGCCCCTCCTGCGCGGGACTTCCAACGGCTACGCCGACGGTCTGTCGGCGCCCGGTGGCGTCGGCCGTCCCAGTGCGCGCGCCGTCAGCAACGCCTGCGCGGCCCAGAGCTCCTCGATCCTCAACGAGCGGCGGGGCTCCGACTGGGTCTGGCAGTGGGGTCAGTTCCTCGACCACGACATGGACCTGACCGAGGGCGCCAGCCCGGTCGAGCCCTTCGACATCCCGGTGCCGGCGGGCGATCCGTTCTTCGATCCGTTCAACACGGGAATGGAAGTCATCGGCCTGCACCGCAGCCTGTACACGGTCGACTCGGCCGGCGTGCGGCAGCAGATCAACCAGATCACGGCGTGGGTCGACGGCTCGAACGTCTACGGCTCCGACATCGCTCGGGCCCTCGAGCTGCGCACCCTGTCCGGCGGTCGCCTCAAGACCAGCGCCGGCAACCTGCTGCCCTTCAACGTCAACGGGTTTCCCAACGCGGGCGGCACCTCCGCTTCTCTGTTCCTGGCCGGTGACGTGCGCGCCAACGAGCAAAACGGCCTCACGGCCGTGCACACCCTCTTCGTGCGTGAACACAACCGGTGGGCCAATCTGTTCGCCCAGAACCCCTTCCTGAGCGACGACCTCGTCTACCAGCTGGCGCGTCGGATGGTCTGGGCCGAGATCCAGTCGATCACGTACAACGAGTTCCTGCCGGTGCTCCTGGGCGAGGGCGCGCTCTCGCCCTACAGCGGCTACGATCCGAGCGTCGACCCCGGGATCGACAACGTGTTCTCCACGGCCACGTACCGCGTGGGACACACCATGCTGAGCGCGACCCTGCTGCGCTTGGACTCGAACTTCGACGAGATCCCGGCCGGAAACCTGCCTCTGGCCGACGCGTTCTTCAACCCGCAGGAGATCAGCGACCACGGCATCGAGCCGCTGCTGCGTGGACTGTGCGGCCAGAAGGCTCAGCGAGTCGACAACCAGATCGTGGACGCGGTGCGCAACTTCCTGTTCGGCCCTCCCGGAGCCGGCGGCTTCGATCTGGGCTCGCTGAACATCCAGCGCGGGCGCGATCACGGGCTGCCGGACTACAACCAGGCGCGGATCGAGCTGGGTCTGGCTCCCAAGACCACTTTCGCCGAGATCACCTCGGACCCGGCGGCCGCGGCGGCCCTGGAGGCCACCTACGGCGACGTGAACGACATCGACGTCTGGGTCGGCGCCCTGGCCGAAGACCACGTGCCCGGCGCCATGGTCGGGGAGCTCGTGCGGGCCAGCCTGGTGGACCAGTTCGAGCGCCTGCGCGACGGGGACCGCTACTGGTACCAGAACCACTTCCATCCCGTGGTGCAGCACTTCATCGAGCGTCAGACCCTCGGCCGCATCATCCGGCGCAACACCTCGATCGGAAACGAGCTGCCCACCAACGTCTTCATCGCCCGCGAAGTCAACGCGGCGGCCGCGAACCAGGGTTCCTTCACGCCCTGACGGCGCGTCCTGAACCACGCACGACTGGCAGTCGACGGCTGCCAGTCGTGCCGCTGCCCGCGGACGCGACGTGCGTGGAATGCGTCCGTCCGCCGCCGGTAGCGCGTCAAATGCCGCTGGAGACCGAAGCGTTCGCGGCGCGCTGGCGCTGGGCGCGGTCGGCGGCGAGTTCGAGCGCGGCGAGGCCCGCGATCAGGACGGCCGTGCGCGCCGGCGTGTCGACGACGATCGCGAGCGCCGCGGCGAGCGCGACGGCGATCATGGCCAGGGTCAGCATGACCTCGCTCCACTTGACGCGCGTGACGACGTCCTCGGGCGCGACGGAGAGCGGGGGATCCTCGACCCACTTGACGTAGAGTGCGCGCAGGACCCACAGCGCGACGAGGTAGCCCGGCACGACGAAGCGCGCGATCAGCGCCGGACCGCCGGCCCACGCGGTCAGGGCTCCGAGCAGCACGAACGCGGGCAGCAGGAAACGCACGGCCAGGGCCTTGATCGCGGCGTTCTCGATCGACGGGCCAGTCACCGGGGCCGAGTCGATCAGCCAGCGCGCCGCGTGCGAGGCCGAGCCCGGCACCTGCGTGATCATGACGGGCAGGTAGACGGCGGGCAGCAGCGAGATCAGCGCGAGGAGCAGCTCGCGCATCGCGCCCTCCTCCGCGCGCGCGCCGAAGTAGAACGCCAGCGGGAGCCCCAGCAGCGGATAGGTGCGCAGCTTGAACTCGCGCTCGCGGGGCAGGGCGCGGTAGACGAGGTCGAACACGCCGCGCTCCTCGCGCGCGACCCAGAACCGCAGCGCCAGCGCGTGGACCGGCGCGAGGGCGCGCTCGAGCAGCTGCACGCGCGCGCCTCCGTCCGCGGCCGCGGGTCCCGGCTGGGGCAGGAGCACCAGCCCGGTGAGCGCCGCGAGCGTCGTCGCGGCGGCGGCGGCGAGGGGCAGAGTTTCGCCGAGGGCGGCGGCGGCGAACCAGCTCGGCGGATAGAGGGCGAGCGCGGTGCCGCGCGCGCTGGAGAACGAGTCGTAGACCGCGAGTTCGGGCAACAGGCGCAGACCCGCCAGGCCCCCGACGAGCACCGCGGCGATCAGGGCGGTCTGAAGCGCGATCAGGAGTCCCTCGGCGCGCCCCCCGAGCACGGCCTGGATGCCGAGCAGTATCGCGGAGGCGACGAAGGCGAGGGCCACGCCGGCGATCAGGAGGCAGGCCGCGCCGCCGAGACCGACGCCCGGCGCGAGCAGGACGGCCGGCAGGAGCGCCGCGACGCTGAGCAAGGTCACGACGAGCAGCGCGTGCAGCGTGCGCGCGAGCCGCAGCTCGAGCGGCGACACGGGCTGCGCCTCGATCCAGTCGGCGGCCTCGTCGGAGCGCAGCATCGCGCCGACCTCGCCGAGCAGCGGGATCGCGACCATCGCGACCGCGACCGACAGCACGAACAGGCCGTAGGCGAAGGTCGGCAGGATCTCGCGCGCCACGTCGCCGAAGAGCGCGGAGATCCCGGCCAGCATCAAGAGCGGCCCGACCGGCAGGTTCGAGGTCTCCCCACGTCCGCCGAAGCGAGCGGAGAGCAGCGCGACGACACGGCTCCACACGGCGGGTACAGTACCGCCGCCTTGCAGCGATTCCTCTCCGGACCCTGCGGGAAGCTGGAGGCCGAGCTCTGGCTGCCCGCCGACCTGCCCGACGCGGGAGGCCGACGCGACGCCCGCGACCCGGGCCCCGCGACCGAGTTCGGCTCCGAGCCGCGAGCGGCAGCCATCGTGTGCCATCCCCATCCGCGCTTCGGCGGGACCATGGACAACACGGTCGTCTTCCGCACCGCCCGGGCGCTGCGGCGCGCGGGCTGCGCCATCCTGCGCTTCAACTTCCGGGGCGTCGGCGCGAGCGAGGGCGTGTCCGAGGGCTCCGACGTCGAGATCGAGGACGCACGCGCGGCGCTCGACTACCTCGCGCGCGAGGTCCCCGGCGTCGAGCTGTGGGGCGCCGGATTCTCCTTCGGAGCGCGGACCGTCGCCGCGCTGGCCACGACCGAGCCCCGCATCGCGCGCGTCTGCCTGGTCGCGCCGCCGAGCAAGGTCGTCGACTGCTCGATCCTTCGCGACGTGACGGTTCCGGGCCTCGTCGTCACGGCCGAGCGCGACGCGTTCGGAAACCTGGCCGACCTGCGGGAGCGCATTCCCGACCTGCCGGCCTCGCTCGAGACCACCGAGGTCTCCGGGACCGACCACTTCTTTCGCCACCACACCCCCGAACTCGAAGCGCGCGTGCACGACTACGCGCTGCGCGCTCTGGAAACCCGCACATGAGCGAGCGACTCACACCGGAAGCTGAAGAGAAGCCCCGCGACTACCCGCGGCACAAGCAGCCCTCCATTCGCATCGTGATGATGCCGCGCGACACGAACGCCGTCGGCACGATCTTCGGGGGCGTCATCCTCGACTACATCGACCTCGCGGCCGCGGTCGAGGCGCACCTCTACCAGCCCGGCAAGGTCGTGACCGTCGCCATGGACAAGATCGAGTTCCGCCAGCCGGTGCACGTCGGCGACGTCGTCTCCTTCTTCACCGAGGCCTCTCGCATCGGCCGCACCTCGATCACGATCAAGGTCGACGTCTGGGCCCAGCGCGCGGCCGATCGCCGCGAGTTCGCCCACGTCACGAACGCCTGCGTCACGATGGTCGCGGTCGACGACGACATGCGCCCCGTGCCGATCAGCGGCAAGTACGAGTAGCTGCACCCGCGGCGGTCGAGACCGCGCGGGTCTCGCCCTGAAGAGGGTGAGGGTGGGGCCGATTGGCCTGGATTCGTCGCGGGCCGATTCCCGCGACGCACGGCGGAGGGCTACCCTGAGACGGGGTCGCACGACAAGGGGAGTCGTGCACGAGGGGGGGCTGTGTGAGGGGCGGTCTCGTCGGCCGACCCCGGGTCCTCCCGCGTCTCTCCCGGAACGGCCCGAGCACGTGTTGTCCGCGAACGACGATTCTCCGAGTCCCGGCGCCTTGCACGCGCAGGTCAAGGCGCTGCTGTTTCGCGCCCTGGACCTTCCGCACGAGCATCGGCGCGACTGGATCCTCGCGAACACCGAGTCGCGGCCGGAGATCCGTCGCGAGGCGCTCGAATTGCTCGAGGAGGCGGACCAGCTCGATCACTTCCTGACGAAGGGCCCGGGTTTCGATCTCGAAGAGATTCCCGCGTCGGCGCGCCGAGTCGAGCCGTCCATGCCGAGCTCCGTCGCGGGGATCCGCATCCGGAGGCCCCTGGGGTTCGGCGGCATGGGGATCGTCTACCTCGGAGAGCAGGAGCAGCCGAGGCGGAGGGTCGCCGTGAAGGTCCTTCACGAGGTCGACGCCGAGGCCAGCGTGTCCGCGCGCTTCCGGCGGGAGATCGAGATCCTCGGCAAGCTCCGGCACCCGGGCATCGCCCGGATCCACGAGGCGGGCCGGCTCGAGACCGCGACGGGCGGGGCGAGCTGGTTCTCCATGGACTACATCGACGGAGCGACGCTGGGCGAGTACGCCAAGCGCGAGCAGCCGTCCCGGGAGGAGCTCGCCGGACTCGTCGCGCGCATCGCCGACATCGTCGAGTACGCGCACGGGCTCGGCGTCCTGCACCGCGACCTCAAGCCGGGCAACATCCTGATCGACGCGAGCGGCGATCCGCACCTGCTGGACTTCGGCGTCGCCCGGCTGCTCGACGAGGAGCGTCTCCTGAGCCTGCACACCGTCACCGGCGCGGTGATCGGGACGATCGCCTACATGAGTCCGGAACAGGCTCGCGGAGCGGAGGTGGACGCGCGCGCGGACGTGTTCTCGCTGGGCGCCGTGTTCTACGAGCTGCTGACCGGGAAGCTGCCGTTCGAGTCCCGCGGGCGCAGCCTCGAGCAGCTGGTCCGGAGCGTCGCGGAGGACGAACCGACGGCGCTCTCCCGGCACGACGCGAGCCTCGCGGGCGACCTGGAAGCGGTCGTGCACACGGCCATCGACACCGATCCGCACCGGCGGTACGCGACGATGGCCGAGTTCCGCGACGATCTCCGGCGCTGGATCGAGCATCGCCCGGTGCACGCGCGCAAGCGGACGTTCCTCGATCGCGGGCGCAAGTTCGTCCGCCGGAACCGGATGGTCGTCACCGCCGCGGCGATCCTGTTCCTGGTGCTCTCGACGGCGCTGCTGGTCTCCCTCCGCAGCCTCCGCGAGGCGCGCAGGGCGGGCGAGAGCTCCCAGCGCGCGCTCGCCGACGTGGTCGGGTTCTCCCGCGGTTACTCCATCGACGACATGGTCGCGCGGGGCGCGGAGCTCTGGCCGGCGGGTCCGGCGACGCTCGACGGGCTGCGCGCGCTCCTGAGCGAAGCGCGGCGGGTCGTCGCCGACATTCCCGAGGCGCGGGCCCACCTGCGCGGACTGCGCGCGTTCGAGGTGGAGGGCGGACTGAGCCAGCGCTTCGGAGGCGAGCTCGACGGTCGGTGGGTCCTGAGGATGCAGGAGCTCCTCGTCGAACGGATGGAGGCGCTGGAGGAGGGCATGGTGGTCGACCTCGAGGAGCGCATCGCGTTCGCCGAGGAGGTCGTCGGGGAGCTCGAGTCGAGCCGAGACCTGTGGCGCCGGACCGCGGCGTCGGTCGCGGCGAACCCGTTCTACGGAGGCCTCGTGCTCGAGCCCCAGGTCGGCCTGCGCCCGCTCGGCGCCGACGTCGACTCCGGGCTCGAGGAGTTCGCGCTGCTCGTCCCGGGCTGCGCGATCCCCGCGCGGAACGCCACGACCGGCCGGCTGCAGCTCGCCGACGATTCGACGATCGTGCTCGTGCTCCTGCCGGGCGGTCCGGTGCGCGTCGGGTGCCAGGGCGAGGATCCCGCAGCCGCCTTCTACGACCCGTACGCCTCGGAGTTTCGCTGGCCGGTCACCGACCGCGAGCTGCTCCCGTTCCTCGTCTCGAAGTTCGAGGTCACCCAGCACCAGTGGCGGTCGCTGACGGGCGAGAGCCCGAGCTACTGGCGGGCGGGGAAGCAGTACGAGTCCTACTCGATCACGGTTCGGCACCCCGTCGAGTCCGTCCCGTGGGTCGATGCGCTGGAGTTCGCGCGGAAGCTGGGGCTGACGCTGCCGACCGAGGTCCAGTTCGAGTACGCGGCGCGCGGGGGGTCGACGGCCGCCACGTGGTGGGGCGCCTCGGACCACCGGGATCCCGATCGCGTGAACCTGCTCAGGTCCACCCCGGGCAGCCGTGACGTCTATCGCCTGCACGCGCCGGTGGGCACCTTCCCCGCGAACGGCTTCGGCCTCCACGAGGTGACCGGCAACCTGGCGGAGCTGTGCCTGGACGACTACAAGCTCTACCCGTCGCGGGAGCCCTACCGCGAGGGAGATGCCCTCGTGCTCGCCGACGGCGGCGGCGAGCAGAGCCTGCGCGGCAGCAACTACGACGAGGTGCAGGGAGCCACGCTCTCGCAGCGCGGCGACATCAAGAAGGACGGCAGGTCCCGGACGGTCGGGCTTCGTCCCGTCCGCTACCTCGCAGGCCGGTCTCCCGTACCGTCGAAGGGCGGAGCCCGGTGACGGAAGAACGCGAGCACGAGCCCGAGGTCCCGGACGGGGCGGCCGGGGACGGCGAGGGCCGGCCGGTCGATCCGGTGGCGGCGCGGATGTACGACCAGCTTCGCAAGCTGGCCTCGCGCGTCCTCGCCCGCGAAGGACAGGGCGCTGCGGTGGACGCCACCGAGCTGGTGCACGAGTGCTACCTGCGTCTCGCGCGCCTCGCGGAGTTCGAGATGCTGGGCCGCGACCAGTTCATGGCGCTCGCGGCCTCTCTCCTTCGCAGCATTCTCGTGGACCTCGCCCGGCGTCGCGCGGCGTTGAAGCGGGGCGGAGGATGGCAGCGCACGACTCTGACGAAGATCCCCGAAGAGGTGCTCGGGGAAGAGCGGAGGGAGATCGACCTGCTCGAGCTGGACCGCGCACTGCGCGGCCTCGAGGCCGTGGATCCGCGGCAGCACCGCATCGTCGAGCTGAAGTTCTTCGCCGGCCTCTCGGGAGAGGAGATCAGCCGACAGCTCGGAATCTCTCGCCGGACCGTGACCAAGGAGTGGACCGTGGCGCGGGCCTGGCTGCGTCGCGAGCTCCGGGCGTGAGCTCGTGACCGGATCGGGGTCCGCGTGGGATCCGCCCGCGGCCCGGGACGAGCCTGCGGGTCACTCGAACGTCGAGCGGACCTCGAGGTCGCGGCCGCTCCGGGTGGCGACCAGGGTCTCGATGTGGGACGGATCGAGCGGGGAGGTCTCGAGCGTGGACCAGCCGAGCGAGCCGGACAGGGCGAGTTCGCGGGAGGGGACCGTGGAGCTCGTGCGCCACGCGCCGCGCTCTTCGCCCTCGTCGAGCTCGCCATCGCCGTCCGCGTCGAAGAAGGCGCGCAGGCGCAGCTCGAGCAGGCCTTCGTCGCCGCGTGCCACGGCCTGGATGTCGCGCACGCGCCAGCGCTCGCCGTCGCGGAGAACGCGCGCCGACACGCGCGCGCGCTCGGTATCCAGCAGCGTGCGGGGCGCCGGCTCGCCGGAGCAAGCGGTCAGCAGGGCAGCGGAGAGAACCAACGAAACGCGGCGCAAGAGCATGGCGGCCTCCGAAGCTAGCCCGAACGGTTCATGAGCACGCAGCCGAGACGACACAACCGGCGGCCTGCGGCCGCCTCTCGGCGCCTGCCGGCACTTTGCGAA
>CAYGPA010000184.1:0-9603 GCA_964351535.1 uncultured Planctomycetaceae bacterium | reverse complement strand
TCCTCGACGAGATCGACGCCGTCGGTCGCCGTCGCGGCAGCGGCATGGGCGGCGGACACGACGAGCGCGAGCAGACGCTGAACGCAATACTGGTCGAGATGGACGGCTTCAGCACCGACGAGGGCATCATCGTCATCGCGGCGACCAACCGCCCCGACGTGCTCGATCCCGCGCTGCTGCGCCCCGGGCGCTTCGACCGCGAGGTCGTCATCGACCTGCCCGACGTCGAAGGGCGCAGGGAGATCCTCGGCGTCCACATGAAGAAGGTGAAGGCCAGCAAGGACATCGACCTGGACACGCTGGCGCGCTCGACGCCCGGCTACTCCGGCGCGGACCTCGCGGCGATCATCAACGAAGCCGCCATCCACGCGGCGCTGCAGAAGCGCGAGGCGATCCTCATGGAGGACCTCGAGGAAGCCCGCGACAAGGTGCGCTTCGGGCGCCAGAAGAAGTCGCGCAAGGTCGAGCTCGAGGACCGCCGGATCACGGCCTACCACGAGGCCGGCCACGCCGTCGTCGCGGCCTCGATCCCCGAGGTCGACGCGCCGCACAAGGTGACGATCGTCCCGCGCGGCCGCGCGCTGGGCTCGACGATGACGCTCCCCGAGAAGGAGAGCTACCACATGCAGAAGAACCGCCTGCTGGGCCAGCTCGCCGTGCTGTTCGGCGGACGCGTGGCCGAGGCGGAGTTCTGCGGCGACATCTCCGCCGGCGCCTCCGACGACATCCAGCGCGCCACGGACCTCGCGCGCGCGATGGTCAGCGAGCTCGGCATGAGCGACAAGATCGGCCCGATCAGCTACGCCGAACGCCAGGGCAGCGACTTCCTCGGCACGGAGCTGATGCGCGGACGCCAGCACTCCGAGGAGACCGCGCGCGAGATCGACCGCGAGGTCGCCCAGGTGCTCGAGGCTGCCTACGAGCGGGCCGTCGCGCTCGTCAAGGAGAAGCACGACGAGATCGTGAACCTCACCGAGGCGCTGCTGAAGTACGAGACGGTCTCCGGCCGCGAGGTCATGCTCCTGCTCGGCGGCACCGCGGTCGCCGATCTGCGCGAGGACGAGCCCGAGCCCGAGCCCGACGTCGTGCGGCGCGGACCCGCGGCCCCGGCCAAGACCGACGAACGCAGCGACGGCGCTTCGGGTGAGATCACCGGGGAGCCCGGCCTCTCCCCGGCGTGACCGATCCGCGCCTCTTCGACTCCCGCGCGCGGCGCCTGGCGCCGCGCGCGCTGCATTTCACCGCCGCGGCGTCCCCCTGGCGACTCGCTCCGGACGTCGCGCGCCTCGCTCTGCGCGCGGCGGCGCTCGAGCCCGACGAGCGCCGCGCCCTGGCCGACGCGTGGGATGCGCACGAGCTGCACGCGGGTCCGCCGGACGAGCTGCGCTTCCAGATGCCGGCGGACGCGTTGCGCGCGCGGTCTCCGTCGCCGCTCTTCGATCTGCTGGCCGCGACCCACGCAGCCGCCGCGGCCCCCCCCGCGCGGCCGCGCGTCTTCGGCATCCTGAACACCACGCCCGACAGCTTCTCCGACGGGGGGCGCTACGTCGCACCGGCGGACGCGGTCGCGCGCGGGCGCGACCTGGCGGCGGCCGGAGCCGACGTCGTCGACGTCGGCGGCGAGTCCACGCGCCCGGGATCCGAACCCGTGCCCGTCGAGGTCGAGCTCGAGCGCGTCCTCCCGGTCGTCCAGGAGCTCGCGGCGCAGGGCCTGGAGGTCTCGGTCGACACGCGCCGCGCCGCGGTCGCGCGCGCCGCGCTCGACGCCGGCGCGCGCTGGGTCAACGACGTCAGCGCCGGGCGCGACGATCCCGAGATGCTCCCGCTCTGCGCCGAGCGCGGCTGCGGCCTCGTGCTGATGCACATGCTGGGTCGCCCGCGCACGATGCAGGAGCACCCCCGCTACGACGACGTGGTCGCGGACGTGCTCGAGTTCCTGCGCGAGCGGGTCGCCGCGTGCCTGGCGGTCGGTGTGCAGCTCGAGCGCGTCGTCGTCGACCCCGGCATCGGTTTCGGGAAGCGGCTCGAGCACAACCTCGCGCTGCTGCGGCGCGTGGGCGAGCTGCGCTCCCTGGGCCTGCCCGTCCTCGTCGGCGCCTCGCGCAAGTCCTTCATCGCCCAGGCCAACCGCGCGCTGGGCGCCGAGGGGCCGGAGGACCGCCACGAGCCGGGGGCGGCCGGGCAGGGCGTCGAGCGCCTGGGCGGCAGCCTGGCCGCGCTGACCGCGGCCGTGCTCGGCGGCGCGGAGCTCCTGCGCGTGCACGACGTCTTCGAATCGGCCGAGGCCGCGCGCCTGGCCGCGCTGTTGCGGGACGAGACGACTCCGCCCCCGCCTCGAGGCTGAGCCGCCGGCTCGCAGTGGACCGCCTCGACCCTTGCCTGACCCGCGCCAGCCTGGAGAATCGACCGCCATGACGAGCGAGCCCGCACGCGCCGACCTCGGCGAACGCATCTTCGGAACCGACGGCGTCCGCGGCCGCGCGGGCGAGGGCTGGCTCTCCGCCGACGCCGTCTCCGCGCTGGGTCGAGCCGTGGGTACCGTCGTGGCGGCGCGCCTGGCGGCGCCGAGCGCTGCGACCGCGAAACGGGCGCAGCCCACGCCCGCCAGGCGCGCGATGATCGGACACGACGGACGCCGCTCGGGACCGTCGCTCGAGAGCGCGCTCGCGCGCGGGCTGGCCGCTGCCGGGTTCGAGGTGCAGACGGTCGGTCGCATCACGACGCCCGGCCTCGCCTGGTTGACGCGCCACGGCGACGTCTCGCTCGGCGCGATGATCAGCGCCTCGCACAACCCGGCCGAGGACAACGGGATCAAGATCTTCGGAGCCCTGGGCGAGAAGCTCTCGGACGAGCTCGAGCTCGAGATCGAGGCCGAGCTGCACGCGAACCGTGCCCCCGTCTCGTCCGGACCCGGCCCCGAGGACGTCCAGGCCCTCGCCGGGCGCTACGTGGAGCACCTCGCGCGCGACGCCGTCGCCGGCCTCGAGCTCGCGGGCCTGCACGCCGTCCTCGACTGCGCCAACGGCGGCGGCAGCTCCGTGGCTCCCCTCGTGCTGGAGCAGCTCGGGACGCGCGTGCACGCGATCGCCGCGCAGCCCGACGGCGACAACATCAACCGCGGCTGCGGCTCGACGCACCCCGAGGCGCTGCAGCGCGCGGTCCTCGAGCAGGGCGCCGACATCGGCATCGCGCTCGACGGCGACGGCGATCGCTGCATCCTGGTCGACGAGCGCGGACAGCTGGTCGACGGCGACGGGATCCTGACCGTCTGCGGGCGCTACGCCGCGCAGCAGGGCGAGCTCGAGGGCGACCGCATCGTCGCGACGGTGATGAGCAACTGCGGGCTCGCGCGAGCCCTGCGCGAGGTCGGGGTCGCGATCGACACCGTCGGCGTCGGCGACCGCGCGGTCGTCGAGCGGCTGCGCGGAAAGGGCCTGCGCCTCGGCGGCGAACAGTCCGGGCACATCATCTTCGGCGCCGACAACGACTACATCGGCGATGGAACCTACACCGCGCTGCGCGTCCTGCGCGTGATGCGCGCCACGGGCCAGAAGCTCTCGAGCCTGGTCGCGCCCTTCCAGCCGCTGCCGCAGGTCCTGCTCAACGTGACCGTCGAGAGCAAGCCGGACCTCGCGACCGTGGCCGGCCTCGACGACGAGGTGCGCCGCATCGAGGAGGCCCTGGGGCAGGACGGCCGCGTGCTGCTGCGCTACTCGGGGACCGAACCGCTCCTGCGCGTGATGGTCGAGGGCCCCGACGAGGGCGAGATCGCCGCCCTCGCGCGCCACCTCGCCGAGCACGTCCTCGCCCGCATCGGGACCCCGGGATGAAGCGGCCCACCGAGGGCACGGCCGCCGCGGGCGCGCGCCCGGGCGAACCGTCGGGCGAAGCGTCGGGCGAACCAGCGAGCGAGCTGACGGCCGCGCTCGAGACCTCTTCGCGTCGCCCCTCCGTCGCGGTGGCGCTCGGCACGCGCCGGCTGTCGCACGGACTCGACGGCGAGCGCGCGCACGCCAGCGACCTGCTGCCCGCCCTCGAGCGACTGCTGAACGAGCTCGATGCGCGCCCTCGCGATCTCGCGCGCGTGTACGTCGGAACGGGGCCGGGCAGCTACACGGGCCTGCGCGTCGGCGTGGCGACGGCCTTCGGCCTGCATCGCGGCTGCGGCGCGGCGCTGCTCGGCGTGCCGTCGCTGGGTGTGCTGGCCTTCGAGGCGCTCGCTCCCGGCGAACGCGGCGCGCTGCTCCTGGACGCGCGCCAGGGCGCGTACTACGCCGCGATCTACGAGCGCACGGACGAAGGCGTCGTGGCCGAGCGTCCCCCGAGCGCCGTCGCGCGCGACGCGCTCGCCGCGTACCTGCCCGCGGGGTTGCCGCTGTTCGTCGACGCGTCGACCGCGAAGACCTTCGAGTGGAGCGACGAGCAGCGCGCGCGGCTCGTCGTCGATCGTGCACCGACCGCGTCCGCGCTGCTCGAGCTCGGCGACGTGGAGTTTCGACACCGCGGCCCGACGCCTCCCGCGGAACTCGCGCCGCTCTACCTGCGGCCGTTCGAGGCGCGCAAGCGCGCCCGCTGACGGGTGCGCCTCGCGCGAACGCGCGAACGACAAAGAAGAGCGCCCCGCTCCCAGGGGGAGCGAGGCGCGTCGTTCGGGCCAGCGCCCAGTCGACCTACAGGTCCTGCGGGCGCAGGGTGCGGCGGCCGTTGGCGTCGGCGCGGGCTTCGGCGCCCGCGATCATCTCGCGCACCTTGCCGTCGAGAGCGGCGTAGAAGTCGCCGGAGACGTTCAGGCCGGAAGCGTTCTTCGTCCGGCTCTTGCTGATGATCATGTCCGCGGGGGCCTTCTTACGGCGAGCCGTGGTCTTGGTCTTCCGCGTCGTCTTCTTCTTGGCGACCTTCTTGCGCGCTTTTTTCTTAGCCATGTGTGTGTTTTGCCTCGTTACCGGAGCGCGCCTCTTTCGACGAGCTCGGTGGTTTTGTCCGCGTTCCAAGGACATTCGCCCAGGCGGGCGAAAGGGCGTCGACCTCGCGAGCGAAGAGTCGGGCGCAGGGTGCCTGGCCGCGAACGCAAGGAGCGTTCGCACGACGCCGGAGGAACGAGAACTCGAATGCCAAAGGGACTGAAAGAGCCGTAACGCGCTGCCGAGAATGCCCACGTCCCGGGGGCGTGTCAACGCTTCCATCTCGCCGAATTCGGCCTTTCTCGGGGGTTTCGGCGCTCCTCGCGCCGGCGTGAGTCGCGGCCGGACGAGCGCGTGGAGCTTGCACGGCGACCTTCCAGCGGACAGGATCCGGCCGTGGAACAGCATCGCGTCTGGGCCGTCGTCGATCTCGACGCACTCGCTCGCAACCTCGCGGCGATCCGCGCTCGCTCCCACGCCGCCCGCGTGACCCGCTCCGGGCAGGTGCCCGAAGTGGCCGAGGTCGAGCGCCGCGAGCGGTCGATCATGCTCGTGGTGAAGGCCGACGCCTACGGACACGGCGCCGTCGCCGTGGCCCACGCCGCGGTGCGCTGCGGCGTCACCGCCCTGGGCGTCGGGAGCTCCGCGGAGGCCCTGGAGCTACGCCAGGCGGGTGTTTGCGCGCCGATCCTCGTGCTGGGCACGCTCGTCGAGGACGAAGCCGCACCGTGCGTGCGGCACGACGTCGAGATCGGGCTGCACTCCCGGGACCGGTGCCAGCGGCTGGAGGCGCTGTGCGATCGCCTGGGGTCGACGGCCCGCGTCCACCTGAACGTGGACACCGGTTGGGGCCAGCTTGGCATGCCTCCCGGGCCCGCGCTGGAGTTGCTCGAGCACGTGCACCGCTCGTCCCACCTGCAGCTCGCGGGCGTGATGACGCACTTCAGCTCGTCGGCGGGTGCCGACGACCCGCTGACGCGCTCGCAGATCGCCCGGTTCGAGGCGTTCCTCGATCAGGCCCGCGAGCGAAGTCTGCCCACGGGCCGCGTCCACGCCGCCAATTCCGCCTTCCTCTTCTCCGGAGGCGCCCCCCTCTACGACATGGTGCGGCCCGGCATCGCGGCCTACGGCATCCTGCCGGGCTCCCTGGCCGCCGGGGAGCTCGAACCCGTGCTCTCGGTCGAGACCCAGGTCGTGTTCCTGAAGGACCTGCAGCGCGGCGCCTCGGTCGGCTACGACAGCACCTGGCGCGCGACGCAGCCCACGCGCATCGCCACGCTGCCCGTGGGGTACAAGGACGGGCTGCCGTTTCGGCTGTCGAACGCGGGCGAGGTGCTGGTGCGCGGGCGGCGGGCGCCGATCCTCGGACGCATCTCGATGGACTACGTCACGGTGGACGTCAGCCACATCCCCGACGTGCGCGTCGGCGAGCGCGTCACGCTGCTGGGCTCGCAGGACGGCGACACGCTCACCGTCCAGGACATCGCCCGAGCCGCGGGGACGATCCCCTACGAGATCACCTGCGCCCTGGGCCGTCAGGTGCCGCGCTACTTCCGCGAGAGCGGTCCGGTGCCGGACGCCGCCCCCGAGTCCGCGCCGTCCTCCGCCCTCGCCCCGCGGCGCTGAGCTCCGGGCGCCCCGCCATCCCGGTCCGGGTCCCGAGAGTCCCCGGAGTTCGATCCGGAGAAGACCCACAGCTCGCGCGCGGAGAGGGTCGAAAGGCTCCTGGGCCCGCTTCCTGACGGATCCGGGCCGCAGCGGGTTGCAATCGCGAGGGCGCGCACGGAGCATCGTGGGTCGCCCTGGCCCCGGCCGAAGCGGCGAACTCCATGACAGGCTGGAAACGTGTGGCGACGGCGGGCCGCTGGATCGCCTTCCTCGCGGCCGTACTGTTGCTCCTCGCCGCCGGCGCGCTGCTCGTGTTCGAGAAGAGCGGGGCGCTCCGCACGCGCGTCGAGCGCGAGCTCGCGCAGCGCCTCGGCACACTGGGAGAGACGCTCTCGGTCGAGGGCGTCGAGCTGCGCTGGTTCGCGCTCGCCATCGAGCTGCAGGGCCTCTCGATCGGCCCCGACGGCGAGACCCTGGGCCTGCGACGCGTGGCGCTCGCGGCCGGACTCCGGGGCGGCCGCTTCGGGCTGCGCCGGGTCGAGATCGAGGAGGGCCGGCTGCAGTTCGGCAGCGGCCTGCTCGAAGCCCTGCGCGAGCTGTCGCTCGGAGAGGAAGATTCCACCGACACCGGTCCGGTGGTCCTGCCCCACGTGACCGTGCGCGACGTCCAGCTCGACCTGTCGCACGGTCAGTGGGGTGAGATTCCGATCGGTCGCGTCGACCTGCTCCTGAACACCAACGAGCTGGGCCTGCCGGAGCTCCGGGGTCGCCTGATCCCCACGCTCGCGGCCGCGGAGTCGACGCGCCCCGAGATCTACATCGAGGGCTCGCGCGACGACGGTGACCGTTTCGAAGTGCACGCCTCGTCCGACGACCTGCGCATCGGGCTCGACTCGCTGCCCAGCGGCACGGCGCTCGAGCCGCTGCGGGCCTTCGCACCGCGCGGACGCATGACGCTCGAGGCCGAGGGCGAGCTGGACCTCTCGGGCAACGCCGCGAGCCCCTACAGCGGCACGCTGCGCGCGCAGTTGTCGGAGGCGTCCTTCCTGCCGCCGACCACGGAGCTGCCCGCCGAGGAACTCGTCGCCGAGATCCAGCTCGAGCTCGAACCGTCCGACGGCCGCCACGCCTGGGACCCGAAGGCGTGGACCGGAGTCGCGGCGTTCGAGTGCGAGTGGAACGGCACGCCGATCGGGGGCGCCGCACGCCTCGGCCGCGCCGCGAATCCGGGCGACGTGTTCGAGGGCTGGGCGCGCGCGGAGCGGCTGCCCCTCTCCGAGGCGACCTTCCGCGCCACCGGCTACCAGGACAGCCAGCGGCGGACGTGGGACGCCCTGGGCGCCGAGGGCTTCGTCGAGCTGCTCATCGGTCTGCGCCTGCCCGACCGCACGCTGCCGGGGAACGAGGATCGCCCGCTGGAGCTCGCGGCCGACGTCGCCGGCCAGGGCGAGCTGACGATGGCCTTCTACGGCTGGCCGGACGGCCCCGATCGGCCGCGCGGTTTCCCGATGCCGGTCGATTCGATCGAGGGCCGCTGCCTGACGCTGGTCTCGCCGGGCCTGCCGGTCCAGACGCACCTCGGCATCCTCGACGCGCGCGGCTTCGGACGCGTCGGCGGCGAGGCCGAGATCGAGGGCCTGATCGCGTGGCTCGTCCGCGGCGACGGACGACCCACGATGGACCTGAAGATCCGCGCGCGCGACGTGCCGATGCGCGAGGAGGTGCTCGACGCGCTCGACGGCCTGCATCAGGCGCGCTGGGTGCGGCCGACGTTCTCTCCGCGCGAGGGCAGCGGCGACGTCAGCGCGCGCTTCGTGAAGACCGCGGGCGACGGCCCCACCACGGCGCGACTCGACATCGAGTTCGAGGGCGTCGACGCGCGCTGGAGCTCGCTGCCGGTCGACGTGCAGGCGGCCTCGGGGCGCGTGGACCTGACCATCGAGGGCGGCGCCGGCACGGCGGTCGCGTTCCGCGCGGAGGGCAAGCTCGCCACGGCGGACTCCGTCGAGATCGCGGGCCGCCTCCAGGACGACCCGGCCCTGCACGGCAAGGACGGCGCGGAGCGGCGCACCGAGGCGCTCGAGGTCCTCGTGCGCAACGTGTCGATGCGCGGCGTCGACCGCGACCGGCTGGTCGAGACGTGGCCGGTCGTCGGTACGGCTCTCGACGCGGTGCAGCCCGCGGGCAAGGTCGACGTGCGCGTCGACGGACGGCGGCCGCGGCCCGGCGCGCCTTTCGAGTGGAAGGCCGAGGTCCAGCCGCGCGACCTGCGCCTGACGCCGGAGGCCTTCGCGATCCCGGTGCTCGACGTGCGCGGTCGCGTGCTGGTCGAGGGCTCCCTCGGAGGCAGCGAGCTCGACGGCGAGGTGCGCGCCGGCGCGAGCCCCATCGTGACCCGCGTCGCGCCGCTGCTCGGCGAGTGGGCCGGCGACGTCGCGATCGCCGCGCGCGGCACGCTGCGCGGTCCGCGCGCGCCGGACGAGCAGGACGTGCTCGCGATCCACGGAGCGGGCGTCGACCCCTCCGACAAGAACTTCGTCGCCGTGCTGGCGGGCGCGCTGGCCGGAGAGCGCCGCAGCGCCTCCTCGGTCGACCTCACGAACCTGAAGATCGGCGGACGCGTGGACGCCGGGCTCGAGCTCGTGTTCTCCGAGGGCATGGCGCCGCGCCTCGCCACGCGCATCCACCTGCGCGACAACGACCTGGTCGTCTCGTCGAGCGGGCCCGACGCGAGCGAGCTCTTCCGACTCGACCGCATGCGCGGCGTGTTCGAGCGCGAAGAGGGCGAGCTGCGCGGGTCCCGCATCAGCGCCGAGCTCGGCTCCACGCCCGTCGAGCTGATCGAGCCCCTGCTGGCTTTCGGGGAAGGTGGCTTCGAGCTCCTGACCGGCTTCGGCGGCCTGATCCCGATCGACCGCGAGCACCTCGGCTACTTCCTCGACGAGAAGATCGTGGAGCAGCTGATCGACGAGCTGGGCTGGTCCGGCTACATCGAGGCGCGCGACACGCGCCTGCGCATCACCGGCGCGCCCGACGACCGACCGCGCATCGAGATCGAGGGCGAGGTCGTCCCGATCAACATGGTCGCGCGCGT
>CAYGPA010000183.1:4008-9609 GCA_964351535.1 uncultured Planctomycetaceae bacterium | reverse complement strand
GCGCTTCACGGGACCGCGAAGCCGTAGTAGGCCGCGTTGGGCAGGTCCGGTGCCGACTCGCGGCGCAGGAGGATCGTGCGTACGGCCCAGAGGTCTTCGAACACGCGGTACTCGAGGGCGGTCTGGTCGAGGTATGCGACGCCCGCGCTGCCGCCGGTGCCCGTGCGGCGGCCGATCATGCGTTCGACCATGCGGGCATGGCGTTGGCGGAAGACCGTCAAATGTTGTTCGAGTTGGACGATGGACTCGAGCACCTCGCGTGGCCAGGCGAGCAGCGGGAAGTCGCGGTAGGTTTCGATGAAGACCATGGCGGCGCGCACGCGGCGTAGGTGGGCGCCGCCTTCTTCGTCGGTCGGGTCGAGCAGGCGGCGTACGCTCTGCTTTTCGGCCTCGAAGCGTGCGGTGAGGAGGTCGCGGTCCGTGTCGGTCGCTGCGGTGGCGTGGGCGCGGTTTGCGGTCTGGTCGACTTCGGCGGCGTGTGCGGTGAGGTAGCGGTCGAGGAAGTCGTCGAGGGTGCGTTCGGCGCCCTCGTCGTCGGGGCCGACGCCGTCGATCGGTGTGCGGTGCAGCCAGGCGTGCAGGGCTTCGCGCAGGCTGGGGCGGTCGGCGAGTTGTGCTTCGACGCGCGCCAGCGCGGGCGAGCGGGCTCCGCCGTGGTCGCGCAGTGCTTCGCGGTACGTGCCCTCGAGGCCCAGCGAGATGCGGCGCTCCTCCGGCAGGCCCATCAGGATCTCGAGCTGGCGGAACTGGGCGCTCTGGAAGCCGCTGGCGCCCATGAGCTTGTCGCGGAACGCGAGGTAGTCGCGCGGCGTCATGGTCTCCATCACGGCGAAGTGCTGCGTCGCGACGCGCAGGATCGTCGTGCAGCGCCGCAGGCTGCGCACGGCGCCGGAGAGCTCCTGCTCCGCGACGCGCTCGCTGCGGAACAGGTCGCGCGCGGTCGACAGCTCGCGCAGAATCAGCTTGAACCAGAGCTCGAAGACCTGGTGGACCGTGATGAAGAGGACCTCGTCGTTGGCGAGGCCGCTCTCGTCGCGCGGCAGGCCGCCCTGGAGGTCCAGGAGGTCCTCGACGCGGATGTAGTCCCAGTAGTTGACCGGCTTCTGCTGTGCGTTCATGGCGGCGGACAGGTTAGCCCCTGGCCCGCGCCACTTCGCGGCGGAAGCGTCGCGAAGTGGCGCGGGCCGGGGGCTGACCTGCGGCGGACCTGTGTCGCGCGCGATCGCACCGCGCCCGCGCGCCCCTACGCACCCCCGCGCAGGAGGTCGCGCAGCGGACCCGCAGCCGCAACCGGCTGCTCCTCTTCCTGGTCGAGCACCTCGCGCAGCGCCTCGCCGACGTCGCGCAGGCTCACGGGGCGGCCGAGGTCCTCGGCGATCTCGCGCGCGCGGCGGCCGGCGTTGCGGATGGCGCGGCCGCACACGTCGAGCTCCTCGGCCAGCCGCTCGATCGAGACGTCCGCGGCGACCTCGCCCGTGAGGTAGCGGCGCCACAGCAGCAGGCGGCCGGCCGGATCGGGGCGGGGGAAGCTCACGACGACGTCGAGCCGCCGCGTGAACGCGGGGTCGATGCGATCCTCGTGCTTCGTCGTGAGGATCGTGAGGCCCTTCCCGGCCGCGAGCCGCTCCGCCACGAACGCGACGGCCGAGTCGGCGTAACGGTCGTGCGCGTCGCGCACCTCGGTGCGCTTGCCGAACAGCGCGTCGGCCTCGTCGAACATCAGGATCGCGCCGGCCTGCGCCGCGCGGTCGAAGATGGCGGCGAGGTTCTTCTCCGTCTCGCCGATGTACTTCGACGCGAAGACCGCGAGGTCGACCTTGTACAGCTCCGCGGAGAGCTCGTTGGCGAGCGCCAGCGCGGCGAACGTCTTGCCGGTGCCCGAAGGTCCGGCGAACAGGGCTCGCGCGCGTCCCCCCGCGCCGGCCTGGGCCAGCCCCTTCAGGCGGCCCTGTTCCAACTCCGGCAGCACCACGTCGTCGAGCTTGGCTCGGCAGCGCAAGTGCGTCACGCCTGGCAGCGTATCGAGTGTGGACATCGTCTCTCCCGGGTTCCCGGCCCGGAGGCCGGCTCTTTCCCCACACGGCTTCCAGGGTAGGCTCTGCGCCTCCGCCGAACCTCAGAATCCCGGATCCCCCGTATCCACGCGATCCACCCGCCTATCCCGCCTGTTGATAAGGGGCGCACGCACGCGCCAGCACCCCGCCAGGCCTACAATCCCGTTCCCATGACTGGAACCGCAACCTCCCGCCCCGACGTCGACGCGGCCCTCGAGCTCCTGCAGCGTCCGCTGCTCGAGCTCGTGTTCGAGGCCGCGCGCGTGCACCGCGAGCATCACGACCCGCGCCGCATGCAGTGCTCGCAGTTGCTGTCGATCAAGACCGGCGGCTGTCCCGAGGACTGCAAGTACTGCTCGCAGAGCGCTCACTTCGACACGCCCGCGCCGCGCGAGCCGTTGATGGACGTCGACGAGGTGCTCGGCGCCGCGCGCGCGGCGAAGGAGAGCGGCGCCGACCGCTTCTGCATGGGCGCCGCCTGGCGCGAGGTCAAGGACGGCGAGGACTTCGAAGCCGTGCTGAAGATGGTGCGCGGCGTGAAGGACCTGGGCCTCGAGACGTGCGTGACGCTCGGGATGCTGAACGGCGACCAGGCGCGCAAGCTGCGCGATGCGGGGCTCGACTACTACAACCACAACCTCGACACCGGACGCAGCCACTACGACTCGATCGTCACGACGCGCTGCTACGAGGATCGGCTGGCGACGCTCGCGGCCGTGCGCGAGGCGGGCGTGAACGTCTGCAGCGGCGGCATCCTGGGAATGGGCGAGGACCGTCGCGCGCGCGCGGAGCTGCTCGCCGAGCTGGCCGCGCTGCAGCCGCAGCCGGAGAGCGTGCCGATCAACGCGCTGGTCCCCGTGGCCGGGACGCCGCTCGCCGGCGCGGAAGCGCTGCCGTGGACCGAGCTCGTGCGCAGCGTCGCCGCGGCGCGCATCCTCATGCCCCGCTCGACCGTGCGGCTCTCCGCCGGCCGGACGGAGCTCCACGACGCCGCGCAGGCGCTGTGCTTCCTCGCCGGGGCGAACTCGATCTTCGTCGGCGACGAGCTCCTGACGACGCCCAACCCCGACCCCGGGACCGATGCCGACCTCCTCTCCGCGCTCGGACTCGAAGCCGTTCGCCGCTAGCCCAGACGGCGCCGCGGGCCGGGCGCTCGAGCGCGAGCTGGCGGCGGAGCTCGCGCGGCGCGCGGAGGCCGGGCTGCTGCGCCGTCTCGAACCGGTGACCGAGCGCGAGGCCACCGGCGCGGGGGCGCGTCTCGACCTGACGTCGAGCGACGTGCTCGGCCTCTCGCGCCACCCCGAGGTCGTCGCGGCGGCGCACGCGGAACTCGACCGCTGGGGCGCCGGCGGCCGCGCGGCGCGGCTCCTGGGCGGCGGCTCGCCGGCCCACGCGCGCGCCGAGGCGGCCTGCGCGGACTGGCTCGGCGCGGAGGCCGCGCTGATCTTCCCGAGCGGCTACCAGGCCAACCTGGGCCTGATCGGCGCGCTCGCCGGCCGCGGCGACTGCGTGCTCTCCGACGAGCTCAACCACGCCTCGCTCATCGACGCGGCGCGGCTGTCGCGCGCGCAGGTGCGGGTCTACCGGCACCTCGACCTGGAGGAGCTCGACCGCGCGCTGCGCGCGTCCGCCGGCGCGCGGCGGCGGCTGGTGGTGACCGAGAGCGTGTTCAGCATGGCGGGCGACCTCGCGCCGCTCGCGGAGATCCACGAACTCTGCCGGCAGCACGACGCCTGGCTGGTCGTGGACGAGGCGCACGCCACGGGGGTCGTCGGACCGTCGGGAGCCGGCGGGTGGGCCGCGGCCTCCGCGGGTGCGCCGGACCCAGGGGACGTCGGTCCTGCGGGGGCCGACGGGTGGGCGTCGGTCGCGCGCGAGGGCGCCGACCCGCGCGCCGGGCGAAACTCTGCCCGGGGCGAGCGGGCCCTGGGCGCAGGTGACGGCGCGCGCCTCGCGGCGCGCGTCGTCACCTGCGGCAAGGCCCTGGGCTGCGCGGGCGCCTTCGCGGTCGGCAGCGCCGTGCTGCGCGAATATCTGCTCAACGTCGCCCGGACCTTCGTCTACACGACGGCCTCGCCCCCTGCCACGGCGGCCGCGATCGAGGCGGCCATCTCCGTCTGCCGCCGCTCCGACGACCTGCGCGCCCGCCTGCGGCGGAACTCTGCCCGGCTCGCCGAGCTCGTCGGGCTCCCGCCGCCGCCGGCCGCCATCCTGCCGATCGAGATGGGCGACTCGCTTCGCGCGCTCGAGGCCGAGCGCGACCTGCGCGAGCAGGGCTTCGAGGTCCGCGCCGTCCGGCCCCCGACCGCGCCGCGGGCGCTGCTGCGCGCCGTGGTCCACGCGGAGCTCGAGCCGGATCGGGTCGACGCGCTGGGCCGCGCCCTGGCGCGCTGGGTGGCCCCGCCGACGGCGACGAGCGGCGCCGGACCGATCTCTGCCCCGGTCGCGGGACAGGGCGCGAGACGCGGCGCGGGCAGAGTTCTGTTCGTCGCCGGCACCGACACGGGCATCGGCAAGACCGTCGCCGCGGCGCTGCTGGTCGCCGCCGGCGGTCCCGAGGCCGTGTACTGGAAGCCCGTGCAGACCGGGGACGACGACGACACCGCGGAGGTCGCGCGCCTGGCCGGGCGGGCGCGGGCAGAGTTTCCGTCGCCGGAGTTCTGGTTCCCGCTGCCGGCGTCGCCGCACGAGGCGGCGGCCGCGGCGGGCAGCGTCGTCGACCCCGAGGCGCTGCGCTCGCGCCTCGCGAAGCTGCGGGCCGCGACGGCCGGGCGGCCGCTGGTCGTCGAGCTGGCCGGCGGGCTCCTCGTTCCGCTGGTCGCCGCCTGGACCCAGCTCGACTGGCTCGCGGAGGAGCGCCCCGAGCTCGTCCTCGTGGCGCGTTCGGGCCTCGGCACCCTGAACCACACGCTGCTCTCGTTCGAGGCCCTGCAGGCTCGCCACCTGGAGCCGCGCGCGCTCTTCCTGATGGGAGAGCACCATCCGTCGAACCGCGACACCCTGAAATCCCTCCGGAATCCACGGTGCGTGGTCGAGGTACCGATCCTGAGCCCCCTCGGTCCGTCGGCCGTGGCGGAGTTCGTGAGCCGTACGCGGCTCGGCCCCCTGTTCCCCGCATGACCCAACCCAGCGATCTCGTCGCGCGCGACAGCCGGTGCGTCTGGCACCCGTACACCCAGCACGGCATCGAGCAGACGCCGCTGCCGGTCGTCGGCGCGCTGGACGCGACGCTCGTGCTCGAGGACGGCTCCGAGGTGCTCGACGCGATCTCCTCGTGGTGGGCCTGCCTGCACGGACACGGGCAGTCGCGCCTGATCGAGGCCGCCAAGGACCAGGCGCGCGTCCTCGACCACGTGATCTTCGCCGGCGCGACGCACGAACCCGCCGTGCGCCTCGCCGAGCAGCTCGTCGAGCACGCCCCGCCCGGGCTCACGCGCGTCTTCTACTCCGACAACGGCTCCACCGCCGTCGAGGTCGCGCTGAAGATGGTCTACCAGGCCTGGGTCCACGCGGGCGAGGCCGAGCGGGCGTGGTTCATCGCGCTCGA
>CAYGPA010000183.1:0-3908 GCA_964351535.1 uncultured Planctomycetaceae bacterium | reverse complement strand
GTGCGCGAGCTGTGCACGCAGTTCGGCGTGCCGCTGGTCGCCGACGAGGTCATGACCGGCTTCGGACGGACCGGGGCGCTGTTCGCGTGCACGCGCGCGGGCGTGTCGCCCGACATCCTGTGCCTCGCCAAGGGCCTGACGGGCGGCTTCTTCCCGCTGGCGGCGACGATGACGACGGAGCGCTTCTTCGAGAGCTTCCTGTCCCAGGACCGCATGCGCACGTTCTTCCACGGCCACACGTTCACCGCCCACCCGGTCGGCTGCGCCGTGGCGCTGGAGTCGCTCGCCATGTGCCTCGAGGACCACGTGCCCGCGCGGCTCGAGCGCATCGGCGGGCACATCGAGCGCGCGCTGCAGCCGGTGGCGCGCGAGTCCGACAAGGTCCACAACCTGCGCCGCATGGGCGGCGTGGTCGCGCTCGACCTGCCCGCGGCCGAGGGACAGCCGGCCGGCTACCTGGCCGACCGCGGCCTCGCGCTGCGGCAGGAGGCGGTGCGCCGCGGCGTGCTGCTGCGGCCGCTCGGGAACGTGCTCTACGCCATGCCTCCGGCCTGCACGACGCCCGCGGAGTGCGACCGGATCGCCGAGGTGATGCGCGATCTGATCGCTCTCTGGTAGGCGCGCTCCGGATCGGGCTCGACCCGCCGGTCCGGAACCGATAGACCCCAGTGCATGGGTCTCTTCCGTCGACGCTTCACGACGCCCGGCGCGCCACCCGGCACCGTCGCCCCCTGTGAGGACGTGCACCCGAGCCGCCTGCGCCTCCTGGTGTACGACAGCGAGCGCCTCGACGAGTCCGAGCCGGACTCCATCGACGCCGTGGAGCTTCCCGGCGATCCCGAGTGCGTCACGTGGATCGACGTGCGCGGTCTCGGGGACGGCGGCCTGGTCCAGGCGCTCGGCAAACGCCTCGGGATGCACCCGCTGGCGATCTCGGACGTGGTCAACGTGGGGCAGCGGCCCAAGGTCGAGGCGTACGACGACGGCATCTTCGTCGTACTGCGTGCCACCTCGCTCGAGAACGAGGAGCTGCACTGGAAGCAGGTCAGCCTCTTCCTGACCGACGACTGCCTCACGACGTTTCAGGAGACCGACGGGGACTGCCTGATGCCGCTGCGCGAACGCCTGCGCGTGGCCCGCCAGCGAATTCGATGCGGCCGCGAGGACTACCTCGCCTGCATGGTGATCGACACGATCGTGGACGCGTACTTCCCGCTGCTCGAGCACTACGGCGATCGTCTGGAGGAGCTCGAGGGGCAGGTCCTGGAGGGCGTCGACCCCAGCGTGCTCGCACCGCTGTACTCGATCCGTCGGGACCTCGCCTCCCTGCGGCACGCCGTCTGGCCGCTGCGCGACGCGCTGTCGCACCTGATGCGCGACTCCGAGGGACGGGTCACCGAGACGTCGCGCGTGTACCTGCGCGACACGGCGGATCACGTCGTGCAGATGATCGAGGTGCTGGAGAGCTACCGCGAGCTCGCCGCCGGCCTCGTGGAGCTTCACCTCTCGAAGGTCGGCCAGAAGACCAACGAGGTCATGCGCACGCTGACCGTGGTGGCCACGATCTTCATCCCGCTGACGTTCTTCGCGGGCGTCTACGGCATGAACTTCGACACGAGCGTGCCCGGGAACCTGCCGGAGCTCGGCTGGCGCCACGGCTACCTGCTGTTCTGGCTCGTGTGTCTCGCGACGGGCGGCACGATGCTGATCCTCTTCCGCCGCCTGGGCTGGCTGGGCGGAGGGTCGGCCCCGCGCTGAGTCAGGAGCGGAACTCGCTCTTGTCGAGCCCGTAGCGGCGCATCTTCTCGTACAGCGTGCGCGGATTGATGCGGGCGCGCTGCGCCGCTTCGCCGACGGTGCCGCCCGTCTCCACCAGCAGGCGCCGCAGGTAGTCGCGCTCGAACTCCTCGACGATGCGGCGGCGCGCCTCCTGGAGCGGCAGGTCGAAGAGCTCGTCGTCGACGTCCGCGGTGCCCGGCTCCGCGCGGGTCGCGCGGGCGCTCGCGTCGCTCGACGCGGCCACTCCGCGAAGCTTCGCGGGCAGGTCTCCCAGACCGATGCGCGGGCCCTCCGAGAGCAGCACGGCGCGCTCGACGACGTTGACGACCTCGCGCACGTTGCCGGGCCAGCCGTAGTCGAGCAGCGCAGCCATCGCGCGCGGCTCGAACCCCGCGAGGTCCCTGCGACCGTGGGCCTCCCCGAAGTGCCGCAGGAAGCGCCCGAGCAGCTGGGGCAGGTCCTCGCGCCGATCGCGCAGCGGCGGGACCTCGAGGGCCACGACGTTCAGGCGGAACATGAGGTCCTCGCGGAAGCGGCCGTCGACCACGTCCTGGGACAGGTCGCGGTGCGTGGCCGACAGGACGCGCACGTCGATCGGATGCGGCTGCTCGCTGCCCAGGCGACGGATCTCGCGGCGCTGGAGCACCGTCAGGAGCTTCACCTGCATGTGATGCGGCATCTCGCCGATCTCGTCGAGCAGGATCGTGCCGCCCTGGGCCTCCTCGAAGCGGCCCTGGCGCGTGCTGGTCGCACCGGTGAACGCGCCGCGCTCGTGTCCGAACAGCTCGCTCTCGAGCAGGTTCTCGGGCAGCGCGCCGCAGTTGACCGCGACGAACGGCCCGGCGGCGCGCGGGCTCTCGGCGTGGATGGCGCGCGCGAGGCGCTCCTTGCCGACGCCGGTCTCGCCGGTGATCAGGAGCGTGCTGTCGCTGTCGGCGATGCGTCGCACGACGTCGAGGAAGTCGCGCATGCGCGGACTGCGCGACTGGAAGTCGGCGAGCTTCGGTTCGGCCTGGGAGCCGCCGGCCTCGGGCCCGTCGAGGCCCCCGTCCACCTCGGCCCGAGCCAGCTCGACGATCTGATCGCGCAGGAGGTCTTCGGAGTCTTCGGTGTCCAGCACGGCCAGCGCGCCGGCGGCGATCATGCGGGCCTGCTCGGTCGGACCCTCCTGCTCGCCGAGGACGATCACGCCCGGGGCCTCGTCGTCCGACATCTCGAGCCGCTCTTCGCCACCCTGCTCGAGGTCCTCGGGACGGACCACGACGACGTCCGCGGGCGCAGCGGAGTCGGCGGAGAGCAATGGAACGAACTCGACGTCGATGCGCTCGCGCCGGAGCAGCGCCGCGAGCTCGTCGCGCAGCTGCGGGTCCTCGACCGCGAGCCGCACGGCTCGAGCCGGCTTCCCGCGCCCCTCGCCGGGGATCGAACCGTCGGTCGATTCGGTGCTCGTCACCCGATCCCTATCGGGTCCCGGACTCCGAAACACAAGGGCGGGCGTGCCGCTCGAAACGCGCGACTCGGCCACAAGTCATTTCCTGGAAGCCAGTTATGCCTCTTCAAGCGCGGCCGGCATGCCCCTTGCTCTGGAGAGGGACGGAACCCACGAAAGGAAACCGACCATGCAGACTCGAGAGAAGTTCTTCGAAGACACCCACCACAAGCTCGACCTCTGGGAGCGCAAGCTGGACGAGGCCGCGCAGCAGGCGGAGACGAAACGCGCGGAAGGCTGGAAGGAGCTGCGCTCGAAGCGCGACGAGCTGGCGCGCAAGAAGCGCGAGCTCGATCGACGCCTGGAGGAGGCCAAGTCCGAGGCGACCGTCGGCTGGGACGACGTCCAGCGCAACTTCGAGCGCTCGATGAGCGACTTCAAGCGCGACGCGAAGCGCGTGCTCGACGCGGTGACGGGATGACGGGTCCCAGCGCGGCCGTCGAGCTCGCCTCCCGATCTCGCGAGCGCTCCGTCGAGTCCGTCGTGCGCGAGAGCCGGCGCTGGAGCCGCCACGCCGGGCGCCTCGTGAACACGCTCGAGAGCGTCGCGAGCGACTCCCCGCGGCTGCTCGCCAAGGTCGAGGGGCTGCGCCACCGCCGCGACACGCTCGCGATCAAGGCGGACGCCGTCGACCGCCTCG